>JBHPCE010000021.1:0-13624 GCA_042576345.1 Candidatus Babelota bacterium
GTATTCCGAAGGTAAAAAAACATTTGTTGGATTTTGGAAAGTTATATCGTCCAAGATATGAAGCGCGGCGTAGATTTCTATGGGATCTGAGAGGGGATGAAATTTTGTAATTCCAAAAGTTCGCCCCTTGCGGTACATCCACACCTTGTTTTTTTTAAAATTGACTTTGAGTAAGATGCCTTTGTTTGTGAGGAAAGTATCAGCGCCTGATGTATGATACTTTTTAGTAGGATTGGTGCCTTTTTTTATTTGAGATTTCCATGTTTCAAGGGGGTTTTCCCTGGTCTTTGTCCAGCCACCATCTTCTTTGGATTCAGCAACTTCTTCTTTTTTTTCTTTTCCACTTAACCCCAAAGTCTCTTCAAGTCTGTGGAGACAGGCGAGCAAGAGGAGCTCCTTCATGGCCTTCATCACTTTTTTGGTCGATATGTATGTTTTTGCTTTGTCTTCACCTTTTTTTGTGACTGTTGCGTGATTGTTCCTTGGTAACGCCAGAATCATGTTTTTGACGCCAAAATATTGCGTTCCATGCTCTTTAAACCAGCCGGGAGCAGCAATATCTACATTTCTCGCGATGCTTAAGTTCCAAATGTTTTTAATATCTTCTATTGAAGTTGGTGGAATTTTTCCTTCCCTTGTCAATACACTTATTGAATTTATTATAAGTAGAAAAAACAAAGTTGAATAATTTAAAGTTCTCACTCTTAATCCTCCAAATGTTTGGTCGCAGCTATTTGTTGTTGAAGATTGTCTAGAAGTTTTCCCTTAGTTATCAGCATGGCGATTGCTTCTTCGGGTGTTTGTGGCCCGGCTTTTACTTTTGCTTCTTGTAATGCTTTCGCATGTGCTGCAGGCTGTTCCAGTGCTAGTCGGAATTGTGCTGTGAGATTTTCTACGCGTTCTCTTTGGAATGGATCAATGGGAGGTTGTGCTTGAATTTTGACTATAATATTTTCAATCTGGCTCATATAATCATCTGCATATCCTATAGTTCCACCTGTGGGATATAGACGTACTTCTGATTTATGCCTGATTATTTCTTCTTCAGTTTTCTTTTCTTTTCTATGGATTGATAAAACTTGTGCATGGCCAATTTTGACATGAATTTCATCGTCGCTAAAACCCCACGTTTTAACTGGATTGTGGATAAGAATTTTTTGCCAGGCAGTTGCCGCTTTCAGCGTGGAGCGGCCTTGTTGAATTATATTAAATGCCTTTGTAAAGGCTTGGTTAAAATTTGGGTTGGTTACTTTTCGTCGGTCCGTTGCGGGAGTGGAGGGAGGTTTTGGTAAGTTTATAGTTGATTTACGTTCATGTGTTGGTTTTTTGTTTCGTTCAATGAAATCAGTTATGAAGGTTTGGAAATGTTGCGTCAATTTTGTCCAGTTTTTCGGCTTAACTTTTTTCCACTTATATCCGGAGCCAAGTGTTTTAGGCATTAATTGTTCAACGGTGTTTTGGTTGGTGTTGATAATTATTAAAACTTTACCTGCGAGAAAGTAAGTTTCGTGTGCGCTGACTAGACCATATTTTGGATGGGGATCGCCAACTTGAACAATTTGTTGGGCATCTAATTGTCGTTTGACGTAATATGTTCTTAGGCTGGGCCAGTCGGTTTTGGGGTAATATCTTATTCGCAGTGTCTTGGGGTCTATAGTTTCAAAAGAAGATTTTAGGGATGCAATCATCTGTGCAGCTGCAGTTTGTTGATGTGGAGTTACCATGTCTTCTTCTTCTTCTTCTTCTTCTTCATGTTCTTCTTCTTCGGGTTTTGGTTTTTCTTCTTCTTTTTCAGATTTAATAAGTTTTCCTGTTTTTTGATGGAACATTTTTTGGGTTTCTGTTTTAAGCGATGGTAGCTCTACAAGCCTTTCTAACACCAGATATGCTTTGAATGGAGATGGCGTGTCCCATGTATAGGCCCCAATTGGACCCTTTGAAAATTGTTGAACTTTTGTTGGGGCAATTTTTAGCAATTTGTTTTCATCAGCCAAATAAATTACCTCTATTTTTCTTTGACCTGCTACTGCTGGCTCTATTTTCTCAACAAAATACGTTTTTTCCGGAAGAAGTTTTTTATCTCTGACATTCTCCATCCACTCGGAGGGATTCTGATAGTCGTCCTTAGAAAATTTTTTTTTGATGTGTTCGGTGGCAATGTGTATGGCCATTTGAAGAACAACATCTGTCATAACTTTTTTGCCTTCAGAGGGACTTGTGCTTCGCCATTTCCAATCTTTTTCTCTGCCAAGGATTTTGCCTGTGGAATATTTTTTTACTGTGCCGTTATTGGTGTTGAGGCTGATTAGAATAGAGTTGATGGTGAATAACGTTAATTCGTTGTTCTTTGTAACGTTAGGTTGGGCGTTTCCTTGTTTTGCTTGAGCTTGAAGTTGTTTAAGGTTAACTCCTTCTTCCATAAACTGTGCTGTTGAGAAAAAAGTTAGTGAGATGACCGTGGAGATGAGTATAAGGATTAATGTTTTTTTAAAGTTTTTCATTGTTCTCCCAGGTTACTAATATTAATCTTTTAATTCAGCTTTTTTAGTCAATTTTTCAACGATATTTCCAAGTGCAAGAGTGTTCAGGTTTTTTGCTCTGGCTATAATTCCTCGGTCTTCTACATTGGCAATTGCAGTTTTCATAGTTGCAATCAATAATTTTTTATCATCATCGCGGCCTTGCCAAAAGCTTGTCATTTTGGTGAGATTTGATGGATCATGCCATGGTTCTTGACTTGTGATTTGTTCAAGATAAAGAGTGTCGTCATCTCTTTTTATTTTTGCCAAAAAGCCGGGAACTGTTTGCATAAGGGGTATTTCTTTGTATGGATGATAAAAATAAACATAGTTATTTGTGTAGGTCCAAACCGCTATCCATTTTTTCTGAGAGGCTAGGTTTGTAAGTCTGGTTGTAGCTTTTTGATCGTTGTCTGATTTTGTTATGTCATGGGTTTTTTCGAGCATTGTATGAAGTTGTTTTATAATCCGTGTCTTACGTTTTTCATGGGGATCGGTTTTTTGATAGATCGTTTGTTGTGTTTGGGAGACAATTACTGCAAAGTCCGGGAAAATTTTCGTAAGGTCTTGTATGCCCGGCAAGTTAAGATGTTTGAAAAACATGTACAAAGTTGCGCAGGCCTCAATAGGAGAAAGTGTGTTCCAGGAATAACTTCGGATAATTCCTGGGCCGTATCTTTCTACCTTTGTCTTTGTGATGCGCAGAAATAAATTGTTGTATGCGAGGTACAATGCCTTGTTTTGGTGAAGGTGATACGTTGGGGTTGTCACCAGGGTGTTTTTGTGCTTCTGAAATCTACCTTGCCAGGTTTTGAATATTTCTTTTGAGTGGCTTTGTGTAAAGTGGTATTCAATAGTTTCTGTTGACAGCCGAATGGTCATCTGGAGCATCATTTTGAGCATTGTTTTTTTTGTGTCTTTGGGGCCAATAGGATAAAATGCTTCATCTCCTGTGTCAAATTTTCCAACATAGTAAGCACTCTTATCATCTGGAATTTGAACTCTTAAAAAAAGATTGTTGATCGCAAAATATTTGGCAATTCCCTTTTTAATGTTTTCTGGAGCTAGGGTACTTAGCGGAATTGGCGACATGAATTTGCCTGTGGTAAATATTGGTGTGGCTTCCGTCGTTGTTACCGCGTTTATAAGATGCGTGAATTCTCTTTGTTTTTTTTCCATGCACCAGGTGGGTGTTGTAAGTGCCGTCAGTATCAAGCAAGAAAAGATAAAAATTGAGAGTACTTTTTTTAAAGTTTTCATTAGCGTTTCTCCTCCTCACCTGTCATTTTTCTCCACTCCCCTGCGAGTTGTTGAAGGATTTCCATGAGAGAGTTTATGTCGAGAGTTTTGTAGAGTTGGTTTGTCACGACTTTTATTGCTCGTTCGGTGAGAGTTGGAATTGTGGTTGGTTTTTGTCCGGCATGGGGGGATGTTTTGCCGGAAGCGGACTCTGTTTTCGATACAACTACATTTTGAAGATCTTTGACTTGCCGTTTGAGTTCTGCGTTTTCTGCAAGTGCCGCGGCCAATTCACGCTCCAGCTGTTTTTTATCTTTCAGTTGAGCTTGAAGGGCGGCGAGTTCGCGTTCTTTTTCTTGCAAGGCACTGTTGACTTCGTTTTTTTGAAGCTCTAGGATCTTCAGTTGATCTAGTGTATCTTTTGCCTCTTTATCCTCGTGCTTGTCTTCAACCTGCATAGCTTGAATTTGAGCTATGAGCTCGTCGATGGTCACCATCATTTCATTTAGGCTTTGTTGTTGTGCATTATTTTTAGTGATCAAAACTTGTATCTTTTTAGCTTGGTCTTGAATTTGTTTTTCATCTTGTGTGTCGTTAGCTCGAGCTTTTTTAAGCTCTTCTTGTTCTCTTTGATATTGTGCTTGAAGTTGTTGAAATTGGCTCATAACGGTTGCCAACTGCTGTGTGAGGGCTTGAATTTGTTGTTGGGCTTGTGCTTGCAACTGATTTCTTTCGGCTGTGACTTTGTTTAGTTCTTCTTGGATTTTTTTGGCTTCTTCGGATTCTGCTTTAGCTTCTTTAAGCTTTTCTTTTAAATCTGTTTCTTGTTTTTTTAGTTGTTTTATTTGCCCTAGTCTTTCTTCTCGTTCTTGCTTAAGTTTTTCCATTTGTGTTTGTAAATCTTCAGTCAATTGTCTAGTTTCTCCAAAAGCCATTTGCATTCGTGCAAGCTGTGTTTGCAAAGGTATGTGTTGTGCCTTAATGGAATTGAATTGTTTAGCAAGCTCCTCTCTTTGACTCAAAGATTCTTCTAGTTGTTTCTTTAAAAGCGATAATTGTTCTGAACTTTCTTGACCGGCTGCGGAAAGTTGGCTTTCTAAATATTTGATTTTTCTTTTCATTTTTTTATCGTCTATTTCTTCATCTCTGAGTTGTTCTTGGAGCGTTTCGATTTGCTCCTTTGATTTTTGTGTTTGGCCAGCTCCAAGCTCCATCTGCTCTTGAAGTTGTTGGGCTTGACTGGAACGCTGAGAAAGTCTTTGCTGCATCACCATCAATTGTGCTGAGAGCTGTTGAACCTGCCTTTTGTAAGTTTGGGTTTCTTGGGCCATGCGTTCGATTTCTGCCTTTTCTGGGGCTTGCTTCAGCTGTGCCTTGAGCGCGGCAACTTGTTCTTTTAAAAGCGCGGTTTCTTGAACAGCGCCCTGAAGGCTTTCGATTGTAGATTTTTTTTCTGCGAGTTGTTGTTGCAGCTGGGCCATTTGTTCCGAAACTTCTGTGCCTTGGCCTTGCAGGGATTCCATTTCTTGCGATAGTTTTTCTCTTTCACTTGCAAGTTGTTGCATTTTTAAAAGAGCTTCTTGTTGTTGCTTTTCGAGAACGTTTATTTGTGCGATAAATTGAGCATCTTCCTCTTCATCTTCTGATTGAAGTTTTGAAATTGTTTGTTCATAGTTTTTGGCTCTTTCTCGCATTGACGCGTCATTTTGAGCTACAGCAGCAAGAGCCTTGGATCGTGCCTTTTCTAAAATGATTTTTTCTTGCTGTAGTGCATCATATTGAGCTTTTAGAGTCACAAGATCTTCGTTTGGTTGCAGGGCTTGTTCTTCCAGTTTCAAAATTTGAGCTTCCAGTTCTGCCAACTTTTCGTTTCTTTGGGTGTCTTGTGCCAAAAGCTCCTGCATACGTTCATCCAGTGACGCTTTTGCAGTTTCTGTGGTTTCTAGTTGACTTTCTAGTTGAGATATCTTTGCCAAAAGTTCTTTTGCTTGTTCCCTTAAAATCATTACTTCTCGAGGTTCTCCGATTGGCATTATTGGAAGAATTGAAAATAGGAGGACACCTGCGATGATTGTGAAGCTTACCGGTTTAAAATACGACTTTCTCACGATAGCCCTCCTGACTAGAGTTTTAATCTAATAATTTAACGTTAAAAAGCGTAAACATCGTATTAATCATTTTGCTTCCTGCTCAAGGGTTTGCGCTTCATTGTTTGAGTGTTTGAAGCGATTCATTGAGCAAAACAGTTATTTTGCTGTAAAACTCGATGTGATTTATTGGTGAATTTTCTACTACGGAGATTGAGACATGAAGGCATTTAGTCGAAAAATTGTTTTTGCGTTGCTTTTTAGTTGTTGTTGTTCATTTTTTCTGAAAGTAGTTGGGCAGCAGGCGCAATTTTTGACAGGGCCTGATGGACAACCTGTCTATGCCGGTGGTAAACCATTATGTTTTTTTCCTATGGAAGGCAAGATGGGGCCATGTCCGCCAGCAATGCAGGGTTTTCCAGCGCCGTCAGCTCCGCCTAGTTACCCCGAACTACCGCCGCCACCTCATTACAGTCTTACTGACAGAGAAGTTGCTTTGGATATGCAAGAAGAAATGGCGCAAGAAGGAAATGTTTCTCCCCAACAACAAAGACTGCTGGACCAAAAAAGATACTTAGAGGAGGCCGCTGATAAATTGGAGACGGAAGAGATTAGTCGTAGGGCTCAAATAAAGGGGCAATTTAAAAAAGAAAAAACAGCAATCAAAAAAGAGTTTCGGTCGCTGGTAAAACCGAAATGGAAAATTTGGAGAAGGAAAACGGTTAAAGAGAGGGCTGCAGAAGAACTGCGGAAAGGAGAGCTTGCTAAGTTAGAAGTGGCGTACGATAGGCCTTCCGATGAAATTGTAAAACTTAAAGAACAAATATTAGAACTAACTGAACAGATAAGCGATCTTGAGGATGATGAAGAAAAGCGACGTGAGCTTGAAAGGCAAAAAATAGACGAAGAGCAGCAGCGGCAATTGGAAATGATGCAACAACAAATTCGGCAGGGATTTGGCGCAGCCGCTACTTCGTTTGGAGCTCCTGGATATGGATATTATCCAATGCATATTCCACAGCCAGTGCAACCACCATCGTATCAACAGGCAATGAAACAGCCATCTATGTACCCTCAACAACCTCAACCTTTAGCGCCACCTATGTATCCACAAATTCAACAACAACCTCAACAACCTCAACCTTTAGCGCCGCCTCATCCTTCAGCACCACCTAATTAAGCGAGGTGAAATAATGAAGCAAAGACTAGTTTTATGCATTTCATTTATTTTGTTTTTGGGATCTTGTTTTGCGCCGAACAGAATAATAATTGTCCAAGATCCACAGGATCCTTCTAAAAAACGTTTTTTTGACATAGACAAGGTTCAGTACCTCGGATATGTGCCAGAGATGCAGCAACCAGAACCCGTTGAGGAAAAGGATGAAGAAGAGGAGAGGATAAAGAGTTTAGAGCGAGTTCTTGAAGCCAGGCTTAGAGCACAAGAAGAACAGATGAAAAAATGGCGCGAGCAGGAGGAGGAAGATGATAGGAAAGAAAAAGAAGAGGGTGAGCAATCTGTTCAAAAGTTGAAGGAAGATATTTCAAAAGGACAAGAGGATCTTTTAAAGCAAATTTCGATGTTGGCAAAGCATAAAAAACCAGAAAAAAAGGTTAATGAAGAAGAAAAAACGGAAGAAGAAAAACAAACTCAGGCAGAATTGGAAGAAAAAGAACAACAGGCTCAGGCAGAATTGGAAGAAAAAGAACGACAGGCTCAGGTTGGAACATTGTTAAATCAGGTTGCAGAGCTTCAAAAAAAACTTGCAGAAAGATTGGAGCGTCGCGAAGATATGGCCAAAGAAAGGGCAAGGCTACAAGAAGATCAACAACAAAAAGAAATTGACGCTTTGATGCAAGAAATCCAAAAAAGAAGACAGATGCAGTATATGATTCAACAACAAAGGGCTAGTCAACAATTTCAACAACAGCAGGCTATGCGTCAGTGGCAGATGCAACAGAGTCAAGTTGTGCAACCGCAACAACAGGCACCGGCTCAGCCACAAATTATTGTGATCGGGGGTGGCGCACAGACGCCTGCACAGGTTGCATCGCCATCAGCAGCAGTTCAAGCCACCGCCGTAGCCGCCGGCACTAAAATGAAACCTGCAGGTGTTAGTGCACAACCTGGTGTTGGTCCACGGGGTTTAAGACCTGGCATGCCGCAGCAAATGGTTGGGGCTCCGGGACAGGCAGCCAGAGGGGTTCCTGGTCAACAGGCTATGATGGGGCAGGGTGTTGTTGGTGGAGTGGCTATGCCTGCAACTCCAATGGTTGGTATGGCGGGAGCTATGGCACCGATGGGAGCTGGGCAGATGAGCTTGACAGGAACTTCTGCAGGAGCAGGTGTTGGCGGTGAATTTTCTATGCAACTGGACAGTTTGAAATCTCAAATTGAACGTGCGAGTGCCAGAGAATTTATGGGTACAATGCAGATGCTTCAGCAGTCTGCGGAGCGATATTCATACACAATTCCTCAAACTCCGCCACAAGTTTTAAGGGCTGATTTAGAAAAGTTTGTGGAGTTATTAGAGATGGCGAATATTCGCTATAAAAAAGCTTTTGATGTGAGTGGCAAACTTATAACAAGCGATCAGGAGCGTGATGCTGCGGGAGAAGCATTGACCGGAGCTTACAAAAATTTTGCCAACAAACTTTTATGGCCAAGTCCGCTTTTAGACGATTTGTGGGAGCGGTTTTTTGCGTCGTTCCGAAAAGCATTTGGTAAATTCCCGATAGCAATGTCTGGACGGGCTGCGGAAATGCAGCTTTTGGGCGCTGTAAAAAAAGTACGCCGAGCTTTTATTTTGAAAAGTAAACTTTTTAAGGCTTTGAGGCTCAGGGCCGAAGATAAGGCTATTGTGAAGCAGGGTCCACTGTTGTTTGAGAATATGGCAAAGTCAAAAGCGATTGGCGGTGTCATGAAGATTTCTCAGATTGCCAGGGATACACCGCCACAATTTATTGAGCAGGCAAAGCTTTTTGCAAAGTTAATTGCTGAAGCTATTTATGAGCTTGCCAAAAAGGCATACAAAGAATATTTCGCAGGAATTAAGACGATTACTCAGAAAAAAAAAGATAAGTATCCTATTGGGAGGGGTGTTATGGCGTTAGCTTCTAACAATACTTTCATGAATCGATTATCGGTTGAGTCACAATCTGAAATTAGTCGAATTCGGGACAAAATAAATACACGTCTTGGACACATTCCGCTGAGTAAAGAAGAAGAACTAATGATGGAGCGGCTTGATAGGGCAAAAGATTACATTGCTAGAATTGGAATTAGAAGCAATTATCCGGCTGGATGTCAGGAAATTCAAACTCTGATTGCGGCAAGTAAATTTAACGAAAAAGATATTTCGGCCAAAACAGTTAAGAAAGTGTTTGACCTCATTGATGACTGTAGGGATAGGCTTAATTTAAGAACAATGGACAGATTTAAACCTGGGCGCACAAGCCATAAGAAAAAACCACATTTCTTTAGGGCGTTTTCTAATTTGGTTGCTACAGCACAGAAAAAGCCATATTTCAGAACAAGGCTTCAAAGGGTTTATCCTAAGGGTAATGAGAATATTGCAGAGTGGCAGAGATATTTGATGAAAAAGGGTTTTGTTGGTAAGGCTTCTGGCGGTGGCAGTGCGTTTGGTGTCGGCATGGGCGGTATGATGTCGCCAATGGGTGGAATGGGTATGATGCCTATGGGTGGCGGCATGTTGCCTATGGGAGGCGGAATGTATGGTGGCGGTATGCGTTACTGAGCCTCATTCGTCGTAGTCTATTTCCCATTCTTCGTAAGAGACATCTTGCACAGGGCTTTCTTCTTCACTTTCATCTTTGTCAGATTTTTCTTCTGTTTCGGTTTTTATTTCTAGAAGGCGCTGGGCACTACTTTTGACATCAGATTTCATAGTCTGACTATCTTCTTCTAGTTGCTCATTGGTTTGTTCAAACAGCTTGTTCATCTGGTTTTGAAGTTTTTTGATTTTACGTTGTAGCTTTAAAACTACATTAACTCCAGATAAATTAACCCCAAGTTTGTGTGTCAGGTAAATTATTTCTTCAAGTTTTTCAACATCTTCTTCTGTAAATTGTCTTGTATTTCCGCTAGATCTGTGCGGTGTTATCAGTCCTTCTTTTTCATAAAGTCTTATTGTTTGTTGGTGAACGCCGAACATTTCGGCTACAACAGAGATTGAATACTTTCCCTTTTTCAATCTTTTCATAACCTCTCTCCAAAGTTATTTTTTCAAAACGGTTAAAAAGGCTTCCTGAGAAAGCTCAACGTTTCCAACACGCTTCATTTTCTTTTTACCTTCTTTCTGTTTTTCTAGGAGTTTTCTTTTTCTGGTAACGTCACCACCGTAGCATTTTGCGGTAACATTTTTCCTTAGGGCAGAAACTGTCTCTCTTGCAATTATTTTTCCACCCAAAGCTGCTTGTATTGCCACCTCAAAGAGTTGCCTGTGTATGACGGTTTTTAGCTTTTTGACAAGTTCTCTTCCCTCGCTGTAGGCCTTGTCCTTGTGAACGATGATAGAAAGTGCGTCGACCTGTTTTCCGTTGAGCACAATGTTCATTTTTACCATAGAAGCGGGCTGATATTCGCCTTCCTCATAATCAAAACTGGCATATCCGGCGGTGACAGATTTTAGTTTGTCATAAAAGTCGGTGACTATTTCTGAAAGTGGAAGGGTGTAGAGCATTAAGGCTCTGTCTTCGCTTAGATACGAAAGATCGGTTTGAATTCCCCTGCGCTCCTGGCACAGTGTCATTATGTTGCCCAGATATTTGTTTGGAGTTATAACTGTCGCTTTAACCGTTGGTTCTAACGTTCGGTCGATTTGACCTGCATCTGGAAAGTGTGTTGGGTTGTCTACCTGCACTTCTGTTCCATCACGTAAAACAACCCTATAAAGAACCGTTGGGGCTGTGGAAATTATAGAAACATCATATTCCTGTTGAAGTCTTTGTGTGAAAACTTCCATGTGTAAAAGTCCTAAAAACCCGCACCTGAAGCCAAAGCCCAAAGCTGTTGAACTTTCTTTTTCCACATGAACGCTGGGGTCGTTCAAAACCAACTTTTCGATTGCATCGCGCAAAATTTCATAGTCCGAAGAATCAACAGCGTAGATTCCGGCAAAGACCATAGACTTTGCTGGTTTAAAACCTGGAAGTGCACGTATGGGTTTGCTTGTGTGATGAAGCGTGTCGCCAATTCTTGCCTCTCTCACATTTTTCATCCCAGAAATCAGATATCCGACTTGTCCTGTATAAAGCCTGTTTGTTGGAGTGGGCTCTGGATGCATAAGGCCAAGTTCTAAAACATCGTAGGACTGTTTTGAGTGTGCGGACGTTATTTTGTCGCCGGTTTTCAGTGCTCCGTCTATGATTTCTACCATGCAGATGACACCGCGATATTCGTCAAACCAAGAATCAAAAAGAAGAGCTCTCAGTGGTTTAGTTCCATCACCTTTTGGGTGTGGAATATTTTCTACAACCGCTTTTAAAACATCGTCAACACCTTTTCCTGTTTTTGCAGAGCAGGAAAGAATATTCTTTTTTTCTAAATCAAAACACTGGGATATTTCTTCTTTGACCCGTTCTGGGTTGGCGTTTGGAAGATCAACTTTGTTAAGAACAGGGATGATTGCCAAATCTTGTTCAAATGCCAGAAAAAAATTTGCCATGGTTTGAGCTTGAACACCCTGTGCTGCATCTACAAGCAATATTGCCCCCTGGCATGCGTATAAAGATCTGGAAACTTCGTAGCTGAAGTCTACGTGGCCAGGAGTGTCGATAAGGTTTAAAAGATAGGTTTCGCCATCATGTTTATAAAAGATGGAAGCCGTTTGAGCTTTTACCGTTATTCCACGCTCTTTTTCTACCTGTAGCTTGTCCAAAAATTGCTGTGCGACGACTCTTTTAGATAGTGTCCCTGTCTGTTCCAAAATTCTGTCTGCAAGAGTGGATTTTCCGTGGTCAATGTGGGCAACTATCGAGAAATTGCGCACAAGTTCTGGCGGAAAATTTTCCAATTTAATTTTGTTGGGCATCGGTTGTTTACCTCTTTTGTCACTTTCTTACAACGTCTTTTGGAAGCTACAATTTGATTTTAACTTTCGTACAGAAACTACATTTTTTTTGGCTTGCTAAGACCAAGTAGATCAAGCGTGAGTGCCAAAGCATTTCTAACAATTGTAACCATCATAAGTCTGCAATTTGATTGAGGGATATTGTTTTTATCAATTATCTGGTGGCTGTTGTAGTATGAGTGAAACAGTTTTGCAAGTTCTAGGGCATATACCGACAAAAGATGAGTTTGGTAGGTCGAAGCGATGCTGAGCAATATACTTCTCAGCGAGCACAACTTTTTAAGAATGGATATTTCGTCGTTGGTGATGTCATGTAGGTGTGGAGCTTCACTGGCTTCGTCCAGAGAACCATTCATCAGTTTTTTAACGTTAGCTTTCAATTCGGGAATTTCCATTGCTTTTGAAAGAAGACTTCCAGTGCGAACGTATGCATACAAAATATAGTAGACGGGGTTTTCGTCGCTCTTTTTTAAAGCTACATCGAGGTCAAATTCTAGGTGTGCGTCTGCTTTGCGGTTGAGATAAAAAAACCTGGATACATCTTTGCCAACTGTTTCGATTACGCTTTCTAATGATTCAAATTGACCTGATCGTTTTGACATTTTTACAAAGGCTTCTCCGCGCTTCATGTGAACCATTTGATATAAAACAACGTCGAGTTTTTCTGAGTTCAGGCCCAATGCGCTCATGGTGCCTTTTAGCCTTTGTACATAGCCGTGATGGTCTTGCCCTAAAACATCAATCATTTTGTCGAATTTTCTGTCAAATTTGTTTTTGTGATAGGCAATATCAGGTGCGATGTATGTGTAAGATCCATCGGCCTTCTTGATTACACGGTCTTTGTCGTCGCCATATTCCGTAGCCTTAAACCATAAGGCTCCATCTTTTTCGTATATTAATTTTTTTCGTGTGAGTGTTGATATAACCTTTTCTATGGGTTTGCCATTGTGGAGCGACTTTTCTGAGAACCACCTGTCAATTTTGACGCCGTATTTTTTTAAAGTTTTTTTGATATTTTCCAGCATTGAAGCTTTGGCGTAGTCGGCAAAGAAATCTGTGTCTTTTTCTGTTAGCTCTTTTCCGTGCTCTTCCACACATTTTTTTGCCAAATCTATGAGATATTCGCCTTTGTATCCATCTTCTGGAAATTCCGTTTTCAAGCCCAAAGCCTCAAAACATCTAGACTTGAAGGATTCGGCTAATTTTTGAATTTGTTTGCCTGCATCGTTGTTGTAGAATTCTTTCACTACCTTGTGCCCTAGAAAGGTGAGAATTCGTGAAATTGTGTCTCCAATGATGGCATTTCTACCATGTGCAAGATGAAGTGGTCCTGTGGGGTTTGCACTTACAAATTCCACAAGATATCGTAATTTTTTATCTTCAGGAAATAATTGGAAACAGTGGTGTGGATGAGCTAAGAATTCATGTGCAGTTGTGTGCCATGTTTCTGGAGTTAAGGTTATGTTTACAAAGCCGGGCCCGGCGGTTACAACGTCTTTGATGTGAAAAGAAAGTGGATTTTGATGTCCCTTAATTTCTGGTGACATTAAAGCAGAGATGATTCTTTCGGCGACTTGTCTTGGAGAAGTTTTAAGAAATTTAGAAAGAATCATTGCAGCATTGCAGCTTAAGTCGCCAAATTCTGGTGGGCCGTCCACATTTAACGTTACGGTAACGTCTTTTAGTTGAT
>JBHPCE010000022.1:0-13571 GCA_042576345.1 Candidatus Babelota bacterium
GCTATACAGATGAGTCCATGTGGAGGGTCAAAAAGGTTTTTCTTTCTGTTTGTTTGTCATTTTTGACTGCCATTGCAACAGCTTTGGGCTCGCCGATTAAAACACAGAGTTTTTTAGCTCTTGTTATCGCAGTGTACAAGAGGTTTCTTTGAAGCATTATGTAGTGTTGGCTGAAAAGTGGGATTATAACAGCGTCGAATTCAGAACCTTGGCTTTTGTGTATAGAAATTGCATAGGCGAGTACTAGTTCGTCCAGTTCGCTGCTCTTGTAAACATGAGTTTGATTGCCAAATTTTGCACAGAGTGATCTGTTGGCTTCATCAACCTCGCTTACAATCCCGATGTCACCGTTAAAGACGAATTTGTCGTAGTTATTCCGGATTTGCATTATGGAGTCGCCAGCGCGGTATTTTTGTCCCATCAGAGTTAAAGTTTTCTCGGCCGTATCGTTTTGTGGATTGATTATTTCCTGAAGGACTGTATTTAAATGTTGAGAGCCGGCATTACCACGATGCATAGGTGTGAGAAGTATAGAGTTTTGTGGATTTATTTTATGTGTTGGAAACAGGCGTTTATGGACAGCCTGCAGAACATTGGGTAAGTTTTCCGCACTTTTTTGAGGGACAAAGATAAAGTCAGAATTTTTGCTACCGTTACTCGGGAATTTTCCGCTGTTTATTTTGTGGGCATTTTGAACAATTAGGCTTCCCTGAGCCTGTCTGAAAATTTCGGTTAGACGGATTGTTGCTATCTTTCCAGAATCAATAAAATCGTGCAAAACGTTGCCAGCGCCAACCGAAGGTAGTTGATCTATGTCTCCGAGAAATAGAACTCTGGCGTGTAGCGGAATGGCTTTGAGAAGAGAATTTGCCAAAAACACATCGATCATGGAAGCTTCGTCCACAATCAATATATCTAGGTTCAATACATTTTCTTCGTTTCTCTCGAATTTCATTGTTTGAGGGCTGAATTCCAGAAGTTTGTGAATTGTTTCTGCCGATCTTCCAGTACTTTCAAAAATTCGTTTTGCAGCGCGGCCGGTTGGGGCTGCAAGGCGAAATTTTACTTTATATTTCTCTAAAATATCTAAGATGGCTCTCACTAAAGTTGTTTTTCCTGTTCCCGGACCACCTGTTACGATGGTTACTTTGTTTTGAAGAAAAGTTATTATTCCGAGTTGTTGGTCTTCACTTAGTTGTATTTTTTCGTTGGCGTTGCTTTTTCGAAGGGATTGGTAAACTGCATCGATGTTAAATTGATGTTTTACTGGGTAGGTTTGCAGAGATTTAATCTTGCTGGTGATTTTTATTTCCGCCCAATAGCACTGTGGCAGTGCCAAAAATCTTGTGTTTTCATGTCTTATGACTTTTATTTTCTCGTCCAAAATTAGATTTTCGAGAGATTGTTCTATGAGAGTTTCTTGTGCGCTTTCCACTAGAAGTAGCTCTTTTGTTTGAGTTTTGAAGTTTTCGGCTTCCACGTATAGATGGCCGTTGTCCATCGCAGATTTCAATGTATGCAGCGATGCCGCCTTTATTCGATGTTCCGATAATTTATCTAGTCCAAGTTTTAGAGCAAGAGTGTCAGCAGTTTTAAAGCCAACACCCCACAGGTCTTCTGAGAGGCGATATGGATTTTCTGTGATAGCTTCTACCGACTCTTGCCCATATTTTTTATAAATTTTGCTTGCAAGAGATACTGGTACATCTTTTGAGCGCAAAAATACCATGACACGCGAAATTTCTTTTTGATCTTGCCACGCTTCAACGATTTTTGCTGCTCTGTGTTGGCCAATCCCAGAAACTTGAGTTAATCTACCCGGTTGCTTGTCTATAACTTCGAGAGTTTGAGCTCCAAATCTACCAACAAGTCTTTTTGCCATTTCCGGGCCTATCCCCCTGATAAGCCCGGAACTAAGGTATTTTTCTATGCCAATTTCGTTGCTTGGCAGCTGCTTTTCGAATTTTTGTGCAGAAAATTGTAGACCAAACTTGCTGTGCTGCTCCCACTTGCCGAAAAAGTGTGCGAATTCTCCAACACAAAGGCCAGGAACTATCCCGGTTATTGTGAATTTTTTACGAGCACTTTCTCCAATTCTAAAAACAGCAAATCCATTTTCGTCATTCCTGTAGACGAAGTGTTCTACCGTTCCAGCTATTTGTTCATTTTTCTCGATCATCGGGTGTTACTTCATCCTCGTTGCGGCTTTCATCATATTCTTCGTTTTCGTCATCATCGTATTCTTCTTCTTCCTGTTCCATTTCTTCTTCTACTTTTTTCATGCTTTTTTTTGCATTCGGAAATGTTGACACAAGATCGTCTATTATTGTGTAGAGTTCGATACAAACTTGTTTTAAGGTTTCTTCTGTTACAACTTTTTTTCTCAAATATTCCAGGCCCTTGAGTGCATCTGCCTGTCCAACAAATCCAACAACGGGCGATGAGTTAAAGTCTATACCTTCACGGTTCTTAAGACTAGCGGTGATTATGGGCTTCAAATATCTCTTGAATTCGTGCACTGTTGCGATAAAATCACCGGCTTGCTCTAACAAATCTGCGCGTTCTTCTTCCACGAGCTCGGTGTCTGTCTCCTTATCGCCCGATTTTGATTTTAAAAATCCGTCTTCAATATCTCGAATTGTGTCCAATGTTGCATTTTTAGCATTTATAATTCCTTCTAGAGTTTCTCGTTGCGCTAATCGTCTTTTTAGATAGATTTTCAAAAGCAAGTTCATGCTTCCGGAAACATTCCGAAATTCTCCTGGTTGCCACCGTTCAGTTTTCTCTTCCTTTTTTTCAGTTTTTTCAGTTTTGGTGCTATTTTCGACCTCTTTTTTCTCAATAATTTTTGACTGATCGGTCATAATTTGATTTGAAGTAAATAAAGAAACGCAAATTATTAAAGCAATTTTTTGCATTTTTAAAGTCCCCCTCTCAACCTTTTTTTATACATGGTTAAAATTCCGTGGATACGGACAGGGCTATGCTCCACTCCTTTTCTGTTCCTTCTGAGAACATTGTGTAGTCACCGCCAAGAGATGCGATTGCTTTTTTACCGCGGTAACATATTCCTCCAAAAAGTTTGTGTTGTATTGTCTGTGGAATTTCGGCCCTACCGATATCTAATTTTCGTAGTGCCTCCTCTTCTGCTTCAACATTTGAGATACCCTCCAATGTTTTAAAATAAAAATCATATCCCCCATTTATTGACCACGATCCTGGTGTGTAGGCAAAGCCCAGCGAGCCTTGCATTATTGTTACAGGCGATATTTGAACTCTAAATTCCGAAGGAACCAGTTGTTCCTCTACAGGTATAATTCTATATCTTACCCCTCCCAGTAAATAATTGATTTTTGCATGTAAAAAAAAGTCGATTTCATCTGTGCATCTTGCATTTGCTCCAAAAAAAGCTCCGCCACCAAATTTTAATGTGTCTCCTTGAGGCGAAAACTGGGTTTTTCTCAAGACGGTTAACGTGTCGAAAAGAAATTGGTAAATATCGTCTCTGTTGGCAAAGTCAAAGGGTTCGATTTCTGTTTCGATTATGCCCTCTATGTCGCTCTGATTGATGAAATCTTCAAGAGTTATGGTGTTTTGTGGATAGGTAAGCTCCGTTTTGGGTTCGTCAAAATATTTGGCGCGAATTATGGGGATCATTACCTCAAATCCAAAGTATGGTTCGATGCCAAGGGCTTTGAATGGAGTACACTGGAGGGCTAGTCGCAAATCTCCGACACGGGTGTCAAACTCCAGATCCGTTGCCAAATCCTCAAGAATTTCGACTTCCTCATCTGTGAAGAATGCTGGGCCAGAATTTTCTGAGAGTTTTTCTCTGAACGTTTTTTGATCTGCTGGGTTAAGCCACAAGTGATTTAGACTGAAAATAAGGGGTACTTCAACTTTGAAAACGCATTTTCCTGCAGGAAACCCAAATCTTGCAAATACACCCATTCTGTGTTGTTCTACCGAAAATTTGCGGAAAATTTCGCCGATGTCACCCAGGGGATTTGCTTTGTCTATAGCGTCGAAAATTTCTTCGTCTATGACGTCCCCTATTATTTTTCTGGATTCGTCATCTCTTAGGCCTGTTGTGTTTAAGAAAAATTCGAATGACGCTTCTCGAGAATTGTTTTTGTATGTTCTGAAGGGGAAAAGATGGTGTGTGCTTCGGATATTGTCTGGCGAGGTGGAAGCCCACATAATGCTTTTCTTTTCCTTGAGGAGAGTGTCCACCACGTCGTATGTTTCGAGAATTTCGGCTTTCAGTTCGCGGTATTTGGCCGAGGAGATTATTCTTTGACTTTCTAATTTTGTGTACAAGTTTCTACTTTTTTCCCCGGTTGATTTTGTTTTCGCTGCACTTTTTCCATTTTTTGTTGTTTTTTGATTTTCCGACAATTTTACTATTTTAAGGCTTTCTTTTTTGTTGACTTCCATTATCTCATTTTTGGGTTTGGCTGAAGATCTGTTTCTTCTGTTTTTGTGACGACTTCTATTTCGGCCTGGAAGAAGTATAAAGCAGCTGAAGGAAAAGATGATGGCTAAAGCTTTAATCCAATTCTTTGTCACTTTTGTTTTCCCGAAAAGAGTTAGCTTGTGGCGACTACCATTTTCACCCTAAGCAAACTAATTCTACATAAATGTGGGGTGCAAAAGATATTGACGGCTTATCAAATTGCGTTGAAATGCCCCAAAACAGCATTGGCTCAAGTAAGTTTATTTTTTTGAAAACACGTAAATTGACTATGTTGTTATCATGGTTTAGTTGTATTGTCGTTTAGCTTAAGTGCATGTGATATTTCCTCCTTGTCGCCGATCATTGTATTCAGTAGATTGCGCCTATGGGACATCAAAATCTTAAGGGCAGGAGTTGTGCGGCGATATGAATATTTCTAATCACCATAACGGAGACGAGAAGAATAAACCATTAGTTGTTTTATTGGAAGGAAATATGGGGGCGGGCAAGACAACGCTCGCTGAAATCTTGGGAAAAAGTTTCGATTTTGTTGATGTTGTGCCCGAGCCAGTTTCTTCTTGGGGCTTTGATGAGAAGAATAATCTTTTGGCATATTTTTACTCGGATCCCAAGCGATGGGCTTTTACATTTCAGTCACACGTATTTATTACCAGGGCAAAAGCGCATATTGAGGCAGTCAACAATCCTAATTCAAAAAAAATAATTGTCATGGATAGGTCTGTTTACTGTGACAAGCTTTGTTTTGCACAAAATTGCTTTAATTTGGGCATGATGAGCAAAACGGAATGGAATACATATAAAAAGGTTTTTTCGTGGATAACGTCCGAATTTATACACCCCCCGGATGGAATCATATATTTAAAAGTTAGTCCAAAGATGTGCTTAGAGCGAATTAACAATAGAGGGCGGGTGGAAGAAAGATCTGTTTCACTGGATTACTTGAAATCACTTGAGACGTTACACAATGAGTGGTTGTTTGGTCCGAATAAAAACGTAAGAGGATTCGATACAAAATTATTAACTTTAAATGGTGATGAAGATTTTCTTAAAGGCGAAGCTAAACGGCAATTTGCTATCGATTTAATAAAGGACTTTTTTGGTTCTTTGTTATCAAGAGAAAGTAGCATTGGTAAGCGCGTTTCGCGGTATAGCGCTAAAAAAAGTGGAGATCTCGGTACAGTTTGAGTGTTATTTTCTTTACTTCAGGGGCTTTGTAGCAGGAATTATATAGTGACATTACGTTGACAAAAATGTGCGGGAGAAATAGTATTCCAAGCAGATGTTTGTGTTTTTTATAGGGTATTTTTGATAGGCGGAATAGTCATGGGGCCTACAGAAATTTCATATTCTGTTAGTGCGGCGAAGTATATAGCTGCAGGTTTGTGCATGGGCATAGGTGGTATTGGTGCTGCTTTGGCGCAGGGTTTTATAGGCGGAAAGGCTTGTGAGAGTATTGGTCAAAGGCCGGAAAGCGCTAAGGCTGTTCGGGAGATGCTTATCATGGCATGTGTTTTTGCAGAAACATCTTCAATATTCTCTCTTGTTGTAGCCTTTACTCTTTTGTTGGTTTAAGCGTTACACCGTATCAGACTTGCAGTTTGATGAGCTTTGTGAGGATATTTTAGTATGCGCGTTAACCTAACTCTTGTGGCGCAGATTCTTAGTGCCTGCACAGCAATTGCCTTTGTTAGGCGTTTTTTGATCAAGCCTATTTTGTCGATGGTTAATGAGCAGGAAGAAGAAAAAAACAAAATGCTTACTCGGATAGAGAGTGAAAGTGAAAAAGTTCAAGAGGTTCAGAACAAAATTGATGATGGAATAGTCAAATTTCGCAAATTTGCAGAAGAGCTGATTGTCGAGGACAATGACAAAAAAAGGTTATTGGGCGAAGAGGCAAACAAACAGGAAGAGAAAATTTTAGATAAAGCAAAGGGAACGAAGGATCGGGATAGGCGTAAACTTACGGACAAAGAGGTTGATGCATTTGTCAGGAGAGTTTTGGATGATTTCCATTGATTTTCATACGCTTATTCAGGCACTTTCAAAGCTTGTTTTTTTTGTGATTTTAATTTCATACATAGTCAAGTTTTTTCGTATATACGTGATTCCAAAAGTGGAAGAGGGTTTTCTTGATAACTTATGCTTGTGGAAACAGCTTGGAGATGATTATCAGGCTTGTTTGTTGGAAAAGAAACAGAAAGATAATGAACTTTTGGCTCAATGTGAAAAGTTGAAGGAAGCAAAAAAGAAGTTAACAAAGTGGAGAAAGAAGCTTTTAGATGAGTGTTCAGAGAAGTCTATGGCGCAAAGTTCATTGGTTGAAGGTTGGGATGATAGGCAAAATGCTATAGAAGTGTATGAAGCAGATGTGGCCGGCAGAAAGTCTCTTGGAAAAGATATGTTGCAAAGTGCGCACAAAAAGATAAAAAGAGCTATGGAAGGGCGGGTTGGTGAGAAGAATTTTGAGGTAACGTTGAAAAAGCTGCTTAATGAGGAAATTTCAGTTTCAATTTTCAACGATCTTAAAGGTGTGGGTAGGCGATAAATGCAGATTCGAGGTTTTGATCGCTCAAATAGGTATGCCAGGGCGTTTTTGAATGTTTGGTACAAGGACGGTGTGCCGGAAGATTTGCTAGCAAAACTCAAAAAGCTTTTCAATTTCCTTTCTGATCATCGTTTTGTAGTTTTGCTTCTATACTCACCACAGGTTGTAGGAAAGGTTCGTGATAGCGCAGTTCACGAGCTGTGTAGCCGATTTGGATTAGAGAAGTCGTTTGAAGGTTTCGTTTCCATAGTGCTCAATAAAGCTAAAGATTTTCTTTTGTTGCAAATGGTTTGGCACATCATTCAAGAGGGTATGAGGCGTAGAGGCGAACAGGAATGTGAGGTTACAAGCTCTCATGAACTTTCGTCTGACAAGCAAAAGAGTTTGGTAGAAAAATTTTCAAAGGCAGTTGAAGTGTCTTTAATTCCTAAATTTAATGTAAATCCTTCTCTGATTTGCGGTGTTAGAATTAAATGTAGACAATTTATCTGGGAAAGGTCCATCGCGAGGAGGCTGGCGCTTTTTGCCCGCTCTATCGGGCCCGATGAAAGTCTGGAGTAAATTTATGACAAAACAAGAAAGCGCTGATTTAATTTCGATATTGGAGCGTTCACTTAAGGGTGGCGCAGAAACAGAATTCGAGGAAATAGGCACCGTTGTAAGGGCGGGTGATGGTGTAGCCCTCGTATATGGTCTCGATTCTGCAATGTACTACGAGGTTGTTGAGTTCGAAGGTGGAAACGTAGGTGTAATTTTAGGTTTGGACGAGCATTTTGCGTCTGTAGTTTTTTTCGACCAAAAAATACCTGTTGTTGAGCAAGAAATAGTTCGCAGAACTGGCGAAATTTTTAAAGTTCCTGTTGGTGAGGCTCTTTTGGGAAGAGTTGTCAGTGCTACAGGAAAGCCTGTGGACGGGATTGGAGACATTGTAACAACAGATTTTATGCCTGTTGAACGAAGTGCACCCACTATTTTGGAAAGATCTCCGATTGACGAGTCTTTGGAAACCGGGATCATGGCTATAGACAGCTTGATACCGATAGGAAAAGGTCAGAGAGAGCTTTTGATTGGTAATAGGACCACCGGAAAAACAACAATTCTTGTTGATGCAATACTTCATCAGAAGGGAAGAGACGTAATTTGTATTTTTGTCTCAATTGGTCACAAGCAGTCCACCACTGCCAAGGTTATTGAAGCGATTTGGAAGCGGGGTGGTGGTGATTACACGATTGTGGTTGCTGCTGACGCGCACGAGTCTGCTCTCAGCCAGTTTTTTGCGCCATATGTTGGGTGTTCAATCGGTGAATATTTTGCGCAGAAGGGCAGGGATGTTTTTATCGTGTACGATGATTTAAGTGCTCATGCCGTTGCATATCGAGAACTTTCTCTTTTACTGAGACGTCCACCGGGTAGGGAAGCGTTCCCGGGAGATATTTTTTATATTCACTCACGCCTTTTGGAGAGAGCTTCCCGGTTTTCGGATGACATGGGTGGAGGATCTTTAACGGCTGTTCCGGTGATTCAAACGCAAGAAGGCGATTTTTCCGCGTATATTCCGACAAACTTGGTTTCCATAACCGATGGTCAGATTTATTTGGATGCGGAGCTTTTTAACGAAGGCATTCGTCCGGCGGTTAACATTGGTCTTTCAGTTTCTCGTGTTGGTGGAAAAGCGCAGACCAAAGCCATCAAAAAGGTTGCTGGCAGATTAAAGCTTGATCTTGCTCAATACGATGAGCTTGTCAGTTTTTCAAAATTTGGTTCGGAGCTGGATCAGGCAAGTTTAAATATCCTTGAAAAAGGTAAAATTGCAAAGGAACTTCTCAAACAAAAAGCGCACGAGATGCACGATATAACCGATCAGGTTATATTTGCGTTTCTTCTAAAGGAATCCGTCCTTGATGGTATGAATCATTCTGATGTGAAGCAATTTGCCGTCAGATGCGCAAGCTTTGTTCGCATTTCGCATCCTTTGATTTACAACGAAATCAGGGATACAGGAGATTTGACGGACACAATCGCCGAAGAACTTAAAAAGTTGGTGTTTGAATTTAGAACAGCGTTTGAAAAAGATAAAGCGTCCGAGACCGAAGAAAGTGATTAGTTATAGCTAACTACCGTTGTTTTTAAACAAATATGTCATCCCAGACTTGATCTGGGGTCTAGACCGCTTAATCCAATGCAGTTTGTGTTGAAAGGTGCTTGAATAAGGAGTTTTGAGCTTAAGCTTAGATAACTAAATCCTAGGAATCAAAGCATATTTTAGTAAAAAAAAAGGTCTAGATTCTAAATCAAGTTTTTAATCCAGGACTCGATATTTAAACGAACCCTCAGCACTTTTTATCTAAAAAAAGCGGTATTTTAGATAAATTTAATCAAGGCTTGACAAAATTCTATTACTTGATAATCTGTAATATATAAGTTGAATATTGGGTAAAGTATTATATTTTTATAAATCATTATTAAAGAGAGGTAGGGAATATTATGAAAAAACAAATTTTAACAGTTCTGACAGCTTGCGGGCTTGTTTTGGGTCAAATAAACTCCGAATTGCGTTCGGATGCAATGAGCAACCTTCGCTTTGGATTAACAATTTCAGCCGAAAGTGCTTTATTGGCGCTTTGTGCCTCTTTACTGTTCACTAATCCACTACAGAAAAAGATAAAAAATAAACTCAAGCTCGGCAAAAAAGGTATGCTTGCAATGAAAATTTCTTCGGGTGTACTTGCCGCAGTAAGCATGACAATGGCCACATTGACCTTCGTCACTTACATTAAGGGTGATAATCATATAAAAAACGAATGGTTTTATTTCTTGGATATACTCCCTAAAAGTGTAAGAGATAAACTAGATGTAGGTGAAAGTACAATTGCAATAAGAAAAATTGCAATAAGAAAAGGTGTACCGGAAGAGGCAGCTAAAGTAATTGCAAAATTAGGAATAGAGCTTGATGACGTAGATTGTCTGCATTATAATTTTATCTTAGGACGTGAACAAGGTCTTTTCGAGCGTGGTGATAGATTTGTCATTGGAACCAGAGAACATTGGGTAAAAGTTTCACGAGGGGAGCTATGCACGGAGACGAGTTCAGCTAGAGAAGTTTGCACACAAAAACAAGCCCGAAGTGTTCTTGCTGCCTGGCCTGAATAAGAATAAAACTAGCGTAATTAGCCTTCTAGCTAATCTTCAATACATTTTATAAAAAATAGGGAGCTGAAAGTTTTATGATCAGCTCCCTCCTGAAAAAATCTGTATCTATATATCCAAATTTCTCACAAAGTGCGCATGCTTCTCTATAAATATTTGCCTATCTTCTACAACGTCTCCCATGAGCGATGAAAAGGCTTGGTCGGCCTTCATTGCGTCATCAATGTTAACTTGGAGAAGACACCGTCTTTCTTCATCCATAGTCGTTTCCCAAAGTTGTTCCGGATTCATTTCACCAAGACCTTTGTAGCGTTGCAGGGTCATTAACGTTTTTCCCAGCTCTACAATCGAATCTCCAAGCCTTAATATTCCGGAGCCTTCTTTAGAAATATTTTTTCTGTGAAGCACAACTGTCCACTCCCCCTGGTCTTGACTTTCGACATCTCTATAAAGATCTAAAAGTTGGGCCGTCTTTTCAGAATCAAAGAATTTTACGGGGACTGACCACTTCCTTTTGCCGTGTGTTATTAAAAATTGCATGGGGACAGTTGTTGATTGAGGTTCATCTTCAGTTTCGTCACTCTCTGGCGCCTTAAATCCTTCTTGTGCCTGTTTTTCTATGTCATGTTCGGGAAAATAACCAACAAACTTTTCAGAAATATCTTCTAGAGAATATTTTCCCTGGCTCCAGCCTATGCTATGCAAAAATGCCATGAGCTGGTGACATTGCCCCAAGGATATTTCGAAATGTGCTCGTATTTTTTCTAATTCATCTTCGTAAACTTGAAGTGCCCTAAGAATTTTTTCGGACTCATCAGAAGAAAGTTTTTTATTGCCATAGCGTATTTCTACGTTGTCCTTAGCCCACTTAAAGAAAAACTCTCGCAGGGCGAGTTCATCTTGGAGATATTGCTCAGTCTTACCAATCTTGACTTTGTAAAGAGGAGGCTGTGCTACGTATAAATATCCAGCTTCGATCAAAGGCGTCATGTACCTAAAGAAAAACGTCATCAAAAGAATTCTAATGTGAGCGCCATCAACGTCAGCGTCTGTCATTATAACGATTTTGTGATATCTGACTTTTTCAAGATTAAACTCATCTTGTCCAATTCCCGCACCGATAGCCGTTATCAAATCTTTTATTTCGTTGTTATTCAAAGCTCTGTCTAGACGAGCTTTTTCAACATTAAGAATTTTACCTCTCAGCGGCAAAACAGCTTGCACAAAACGATTCCTAGCCTGTTTTGCAGAACCTCCAGCAGAATCACCCTCAACTATAAAAAGCTCTGTTTTTTCGGCATCTTCTTCTGAGCAGTCGGCAAGTTTTCCTGGAAGAATGGACGACTCCAGCGCCGTTTTTCTTCTGGTAAGTTCTCTAGCTTTTTTTGCTGCGCTTCTGGCTTGCTGCGCAATAGCAGCCTTTTGAAGAATTTTTTTGGCAACTGCCGGCTGCTCTTCAAAAAGAGTATCCAAAAAACTGTATAGCCATGAGTCCACAAGCCCCTTAACTTCGCTATTTCCAAGCTTTGTTTTGGTCTGTCCCTCAAACTGAGCTTCAGGAACCTTTATGCTGAGTACGCAAACCAAGCCTTCCCTAACATCATCGCTAGAAAGACTCTTTTCTTTGGTGATTTTCATTTGCTGAGCATATTTATTACAAATTTTTGTAAAAGCAGATCTCATTCCAGCTTCGTGTGTTCCGCCATCCGTTGTTCTAACGTTGTTTACAAAGCTATAAGTTTGATCGTTGTAACCGTCTGTGTACTGGAAAGCAAAGTCGAACATGTATTTGCCATCGTCTTTTTCAAAAGAGATTACATCTGGAAAAAGAACGTTTTTCTTGGCATTTACATGAGCTACAAAAGAAGCAATTCCACCTTCAAAAAAGAAGGTTTCTTCTTGCGAAGAAATCTCACTCTTAAAGACAATGGTAAGGCCCTTATTCAAAAATGCTTTCTCGCGAAGACGCGACGCTAACATTTCAAAACTAAATTCCTGAGTCTCAAAAATGGTGCTGTCAGGAGTGAATCTAACGTATGTCCCTTGTTTTTCAGTTTCTCCAACCTCTTTCAATTTGCCTGTTGGCTTGCCTTTTTTATAAGTTTGACGATGCTCTTTACCATCTTTGTAAACTATAAGTTCAAGCTTTTCCGAAAGAGCGTTTACAACAGAAACACCGACACCATGAAGTCCACCGGAATATTTGTATGAATCTTTTCCAAATTTTCCACCAGCATGAAGCTTTGTCATAACAACTTCGGCTGCAGAAATGCCTTCGGTTGGGTGGATGCCAACCGGAATGCCTCGACCATTGTCAAGAACGGAACATGAGTGGTCTGTATGAAGGATGACTTCAATTTTGTCACAATGCCCAGCAAGGGCCTCGTCAACTGAGTTATCCACAACTTCATTCACCAAATGGTGAAGACCTCTGGGATCTGTTGAGCCAATATACATAGCAGGACGTCTTCTTACGCCCTCTAACCCTTCTAAAACTTTAATTGAAGTGGCTGTGTATCCAGCCTCGGAACCTTTTACTTCTGGTTTCTTTTTGGAAGACGGACTCATCGCCGTGTTCTCCTCGTATTTTAAATTTTTGTTCGACAACCCGCTGCGCTGCCGACCGTTAGACATTGCCGAAAGATTTGCGACGGAAACTAATAGAAGAGTACCAGAATTAAGGGCTTATATCAAAGTTGTTTCAACCAGAAAGCTTGATTTCAAAAGAAATATAGATATAACAAAAGGGTGCTAGATAAGCTCCATGAACAAGCCTTTCAACAGGTTACCCCGCCTTTGAATACGACTTATGACGCTTACGCCTAATCTTTATCCAATCAAAAAGTTTTTTAAAAACAGGCTCTCTGTCTGGCGTTCGGCCGGTTATACCCTCTTCGTAATATCTCTCTATGTCATTTTTTGGCTTGGAAAATTTCAGAGATTTGAAAGTTTTAAAAGCTTCCTGAGCCACTTTTTCGGCCATATCAAAATCATTATTTTCAGAAAAATAATAGCTCAATTTTATCCTTGGGTTTATCCACGCAGGCTCAAGCTCTATCGCCTTTTTAAGATAATAAATTGAGGTTTCTATATCTTTTCCAGAAAACCTTTCGATATCAGCCAAAAGGCTGTAACAATCAGCTCTTTTTGGGTTTATTTTTAAGGCCTTTTCAAGAAGACTTCTGGATTTTTCATTTTGTGTAAAATCGTTGTACGAGTTTATAAAGGTTCTATATGCCAAAGAAAACAGCGTATCAACATTATCTGGATAAAGCTTTAAAAACCGTTTACAATCGGCTTCAGCTTTTCTCATGTTAACCCTTGGAAAAGTAAAGCTCAAAAAAGCCTTTTCCTTAAGCATATTGTAGTCATCTGGAGTTTTTTCAAGATCATTGTCAAAAG
>JBHPCE010000023.1:0-13215 GCA_042576345.1 Candidatus Babelota bacterium
CATTTTTATGGAAGAAAGGTTTAGATCCCAGATCGCAGTCCAGCCTGCCGGGCGTAGCAAAAGGCGAAGCTTGGGGATGACAATTGGGAAAGAAAGTTTAAAATTCTGTCCCCGTAGCTTCCTGCAGATGTAAATACCTAAGGGTTCGTTGCCATAGCACGAAGAAATGGCAAACCTACTCGCAAGGGACATAGAAGGTTATCTTAAAACCATGCTGGCAGTTGCCAAACGGCTAGAGCCGTAAAAGCTACAAAACTCCCTTTCCCAGAATGTTTACTCCGCCAAAGTTTTTTATATAAAATCTTTCCAGTATGATGAAGTGAGATGAGGGAGAAAGTTGAATGAAAAAAAAGATAGCACTGTTAATTTTGGCTTCATTTATTATCGCCTCAACGCCTCGACCTGCAAAAACGGGTTTATTTAAAAGAGTTAAAAGTTTTTTAAAGGTGATTGGTTGGTAAAAAAAGATACACAAGCCTGGCTGGAGGGTGAAGACACAAAACCAGCGACATTAAAGGAACTTTCTCAACTACCAGAAAAACAACAACGAATTATGATACAACGCTATCCAGGACTCCTTAAAGAGCTTTCAGAAAAACAAAAAGAAGAAGCCCCTGAACTAAAAAGAGAACCTTCACAAGAAGAAAAAATCCCCCCCGCTCCTCCAATCCCCGATGCACCACCAATCGACGAGAAACCACCAGCACCTCTTAAAAGTAAAGAAGAAGAAAAACAACCTAGCCATCAAAAGCAAAAACAAGAAATAAACATTAAAATTTCTGATCTAGAAACAGAGTTAAGACGGCAAAGGGAAAAACTAGATAGAGTAAAGGATCAAGAGACCCTGGTTGAATACAAAAACAACAAGGAAGAGCTTGACAGAATATCAACCGCAGACACCCTTAAAGCATATGAAAAATTAAGAAAAACAACGGTAGAAATATCGAAAATTAATTCTAGATTGATGGGAGAAACAGACCAAAAAGAAATAGAATCTCTCAATGCAGAGAAACAAAGACTAGAGGAAGAAGCCGCACAAATCAGGAGTGCCAATCCTAAACTTAAAGAGTTTAAAACCCTGCAAAGAAAAGTAAAAAAGCAAGAAGAAACGTTGAGAAGAAAAGGTTTAATACGACAACCTCGTGAACCAAAACCCAAACACGAAATGAAAGTAAGAGTCCGAACAAGAAAAGACGCCAAAGGCACAACATTAGCCGAACAAATAAAAGAAATGAGAGGTAGACAACAAATTAGTGCACAGGAAATAGACGCAAAAATGCAGCGGCAAAGAAAAGAAAAAGCAAGAGAAAGAAAACAAAAAGAATCTTACTCCCTCCAAAGTGTAATGCAAAGAAGAAGGTCGCAAATTGACCTTCCTCCCCAACGAGCCCCTTCAAGGCAAAAATCAAAACGGAAATAAAGACCACGGGGCGCCATCCGGGCGCCCCAAATTTATTGCACAAAAATTTCCACAGACTTAAAAAACCATTTCAAAACTATGCAAAAAGTCGCCAAACGGCTGAAGCCATAAAACCACCGCAAGCCCCCTTCTATGGAAGCTATCCAAAAAACTCTCCAAAACATTTTTTCATTTTATTGTTTTCCATGTGAAAACTTTTATAAAATAAAAATATATAAAACTTTCAGCAACGATGGTTCGAGGGGAAGCGAGATGAACGATTCAAAGATTTTCACGCTGGCCATAATGATGCTGATCACAATGATCTTTATGCCATCATGTGCCAGAAAGGCTAGGCAAAAAAAGAAGCTGGCCGAGCAGCAGACAACACAGAATGTTTGGGAAAAGTGGTTCTCAAGCGCACCGGCCAACGGAAACAAGAAGCCACTGATAAGAAAAGCTCCGGCAAAGAAAGTTGTTAGAAAAAGCTCGTTTTGGAGCTAGAAAAAAGTACCCAATCCCCCCTCAAGCAGTCGGCGGGCCTACCTTTAAGGCCCGCCGATTTGTTAATTTCTCACAAAGTGAACAAAAAATCTTACAAAATAAACGAAAACGCATATTTTTAGCGCATCTTTTACAGATTTATCGAAATACTATATCCTTACAATAAGATTGAAAAAACTTACAAATTCAATGTGAATACGATAAAGCAATGAATTACCGCAAATTATTATTTTTTTATACAACCATTTTTCTACTAACTCTGACTTGCACATCTACTGATCGCGCATCTAAAATAAAAGATTGCGCCATGGGAACATTGTTTGGGCTTTGTGTGGGCGACGCTGTTGGCTTTCCAAACGAAGGTTCAAACAATGACAACGAAAACAAACAAAGTCTACGCAGCACATTAACCGATATGCAACCCGGTTATCACAAAGGATGGAGAAGCGACCAATCATACAACAAAGCTGGTGGTTGTTTCACAGATGACGGAAGCATGGCTCTCTGCCTCGCTCACTCACTCTTGGCATGCAAAGGCGATTTCTGTGCAAAAGATATAATGAATCGCTTCTGCCTATGGGGAAAAAGAAACTTAAATTTCGGTTATAACTCATCGGAACAACACTCATTCGGCTTTGGTGGGCAATGCCTCGATTCCATGGATAGATTTGCTAAAAAAAAACAGCCGTTTGCAGACGACTTTCAACAGCCGTTTGCAGCCGACTTTCAAAGGCAAAAAAAGGAAAACTCATAGGTCTATACGGAGAAGGTGATGGCGCCCTGATGAGGCTTTCTCCCGTATGCACGGTTGCTGGAACAGATGACAAATTGGCACGAGATCTTGCGTTTAAACAAACTGTTCTCACGCACGGCGGCCCAGCTGCTATGTACACAAACATGCTTCTGGCACACATAATCACAAAGGCAATCGACAGAGATGAAAAAACTACGAAAGAAGATTTTTTAGGTCTAAGCTCTTTTACACTTCCAGATACCGACACCATGAAATCCAAACTTAATGATGTAGGAATTGCCGAACAAAGTGTTGATTTTTCTGGTTACGCAAAAGCAAAAGCTCAGGCAATCGCAATTAAAGACAGCACAGGTGAATGGGACTGGAAAACAGCCACAGAGGACAAGATAACAACAGAAGAATTTTATGGCAGCTTTTCCCACAAAAGCCCAAAACTCTCTCCACATTGTTCACTTCACACTTCTGGATGTCTAAAAGCTGCTTTGTGGGCATTCTATCATGGAAACTCATTTGAAGATGTTGTTTTGAAAGCTGCAAATCTTGGAGGTGACGCCGACACTGTTGCCGCCGTTGCAGGGCAGATTGCGGGAGCTTTTTATGGCTATGAAGCAATTCCAGAAAAATGGCGAACAAAATTATACAAAGGTGAAGAGATTCGTGGAATCGCTGAGCAACTGTATAATCTGGGACAAATGACACCAGAACAAAGACTTAGTTTTGAGCCAAAAATCAAGGACCTAAATCCAAAATCTAAGCTCTCAGACGAAGGTCTTTCTCAAAAACTCGACTGCACACACGCAGAAGCGGTGAAAATTGCGACTGGTCAGCTCCCAAAACCCAGTTCAAGTAAAACAAAATCAAAAACATCATTTTGTAAAAGAGCATGGTTTACTACAACCGCGGCAGGCACCTTTTTCTCACTATATTTTGCCGCAAAACTCTACGTAAAAATAAAAAAAGCCTATAATGCATACCTTGACAATTTTCGGCAACAATGTCTAAACGAAACCCCGCTAACATTCTTAACCTACGCCAAAAGATATATTTACAAAAAAAACAAAAAGGGGGAGATATTACTTTTTTCAAGCGCAGCTGTACTCACACTCGGCATAGGCATGGGACTTAAAACTGCAATAAGCAGTCACTCTACCTAAATCCCAAAAGCTTTAAAAAACGCTTCCTGAGAAGGCTCCCGACCCAAGGCCTCTTTTAAAAGTTTTTCTGGAGGAACACTTCCACCAGCAGCCAAAAGCTTTCTGACCATCAAAGCACCCTTCCCTTCTCCGCTTAAAATTCCGCCATTATTTTTGACAAAATCGAAAAGATCCAGTGCGTAAACTTTTGTCCAAAGATAGCTGTAATATTTCGCACCATAACCCGTCAAATGCCCAAAAGATGAGTGAAAATGCTCTTTGCGGTTGACAGATGAAAGCGTGACATTACTTTCGTAAAGATCACGGTAAAGATTAGAAAATTTCAGATGGCGCCTTCTGCCAAAGCATCTGAGCGAGAAAAGCGACAAAACCGACTGTCTTTGAGTCCAAAACGCGGTGTCACTCGTCCTCATCTCGATCAGCGAATCTATGAGCGCATCAGGCATTGGCTCACCAGTTTTATAGTGTCTTGTAACAAATTTTAAACCTTCTTTTTGCCACATCCACTCTTCGAACATCTGAGACGGCGTTTCTACAAAATCACGCAAAACGGAAGTTCCCGAAAACTCTGCAAGGTTTGTGCGTCCCAAAAGCCCGTGCATGGCATGGCCAAATTCATGGAAAAATGTTGTGACATCAATGTGCTTCAATAGCGCGGGATTGTCTCTTGTCCCCCTCGGGAAATTGGCAATAATCGCACTGATGGAAGGATATGAAACTTTCTCGCCACCAACAACTCGGTCAACTGGTGAGACCACTGGCATAAAGCAAGCATGGGTATATTTGAACGGCCTAGGATAAAGATCAAGATAAATATAGCCATGCAAATTTCCGCTGTTCACATCTCGAATTTCTATCAATTTCACGTCTTCGTGCCATACCCAAGCATCTGGCATAACAACAAATTTCAATCCCAAAAACTTTTGGTAAATTTCAAAAATCTTCTTCAAAGTGTGCTCTAGAGGAAGGTATTCGGCAATTTTGCGATCATCAACATTGAACTGTTTTTTATTAAACTCATTTTTAACAAAATTGACATCCCACGCTTTGAGTTTTTCTTTTTTATTAAGCAAAACGCCCTTTGGCAGATCCTTAAGATAGTCTTCCTTTTCTTTTTCAGCTTTTTTGGCAACACCATTTAAAAGACCTTCGATAAAGGCTTCTACCGTCTTTGGATTTTTGGCCATCTGGTCGGATAAGTCCTTCTCTGGATAAGAATAAAAACCCAGGCGTTGAGACATCTGGTCTCTGATTGCAGCAATCCTACTCAAAAGGTCGTCATTTTCTGGATGAGCTCGGTTTACAAAAGCTGTTGCAATCTCCTTTCTGGTCGACTCAACCGTGCAGTGCGCCATAACCTCTTTAAATGTTGGATAATCAACACCAACAAAATATTTTCCTTCGTCATTGCGCTTCAAGCTTTCGATCATCTCTTCCGAAACGCCTTCTAGCTCGGCTTTTGTAAATGGAATTTTGATTTTCGCTGTCGAAACTGCGATATTGCGACTAAACTGCGAGCTGAGCTCTGTCAGCCTTTTACGATCTTCCTGAACTTTTTTAAAATCAATTTCTGGAAGCTGGAGACCCAAAAGCTCGAATTCTTGAATCTGCTTTTCTAAGAAATATTTTTCCTCGTCCGACAACTTTTCGGCATTTCCTGCAAGAGCTTTGTCAGAATACTTTCTAAAAGCCTTGTACAAATCTCGTGAGGCAAAAGCATCGACTGCAAATGCGCTTAATTTAACATATTCTTCTCTTGCAACGTCTCTAACATTGCCGTTAGGATGAACCATCTCGATCAAATAAAAACGCCTTGAGGTGGCGGAAAAACGACGTGCCGCTTCGTCTAGCGCAAGCGCCGTGTTTTCAAAATTGCGCTCGCCGGTCAGCTCAATTATCTCTTTTAAAGCAGTTTGAGCAGATTCTACCGCTCGGCTTGAATAAGCACGTATATCTTCAATTGTTTTTGGAAAAAATTTTGCCAGATCATCAACACCCGATATCAGAACATCCTCTCTAAACAAATCTTCTCGTATAGTCATTGTGCACCCCGAAAGAAATAGTGTTAGCAACATCACAGCATGCAATCTCATTTTATCCATTGCAACTCCGTAAAACAACCTAGAAAATCAAGTTCTACAGTACACAATTAACTTAAAACATTTTATGAAAATTTTCATGCACTAACTTTGTATCTTGACCAAATATTGATCTTATGCCACCATCTGGGCGGTCAGTTGAACAAACATTTTTGTAGAGGGGAGATCTCATGAAAAAAATAGTTTTTCTTGCACTCATTTCAGCATCAATGCTCAGCCAAAGCGCTTGCAACGCATGGTTTTTAAACAAAATGTTTTCTTCAGAATCACAAGATGAAGAAGAAAAACAACCCTTACGCGAGCTGCTTTTTATGAAAGACGGTGAAGTTGTCCTCGATCTTTCCAATACAGATATCGATGAAGTCCCAGACGAGGCATGTGAGATTCATGAAATTACAAAAATAGTTCTGGATGGAAACAAGATCAAACCCAAAAGCATAAAAAAATTGCGCTCTTTGCCAAAATTAAGATGGCTTTTTATGAACAATTGCTCGCTTAATAAAATCCCAGATGAAGTTCTCTCGCTCAAAAAATTGGCCGGCTTGCAACTCGGGGACAATAGTTTTTCTGCCTCTCAAATCGGTAAACTGGCTGAAATGCCGCATCTTTATGTCCTCGTATTAACTAACTCAAATTTTAGCGGAATTCCCAAAGAAATACTGAATCTGAAAGATCTCTCTGCGTTTAATTTCTCTGGAAACTACATAAGAGACGAAGAAAGCCTAAAACTCTTAGCAAAGATATACAACCTCAACACATTGTACTTGGATGAGTGCGGCATAGACAGCATTCCCGAAGAAATTGTTACTCTGCCTAAAATGCAGCACCTTTCTTTGTGCGGCAACTATCTTTCGGCAGAATTCTTGGAAAAACTTTTTACAAAATTGCGCCTCATCACAGTTTCGCTAGAAAAATGCGGCATCGAAGAAATCCCGCAAACAATCGAGACATCGCCGTTCATCGAAACACTGACTTTAAGCGATAATCAAATCTCTCAGCAAAGCCTCAAATACATAAGCAAAATCAGATATTTAAAGACCTTAGAGCTAAACAATTGCCTTATAACAGAACTTCCGGATGAGATGGAGAACATGTCGCGCCTTGAAACAATTCTTTTATACGGAAACCCCCTCTCAAAGCAAGCTCTCCAAACTTTGACAAAGATGCAGGGACTTGTCTCTGTACAGCTATCTAAATGCGGCTTAAATGAACTGCCAAAGGAAATGTGCAACATGAAATATCTAATGTATATCGGCTTAATGAACAATGACATAAAAGAGGAAACCATGGACGTTTTAGGAACAATTCCAAGCCTTCAGATTTTACAGTTCTATCCATACACAAACAAACAAGCCGAAAAACTAGAGTCTTTGGGCTTCAAAAAGGAATCCAGCGACGAATGGACTTGGACAAAAGTTTCTACTACCTAGAGGCTCCTGCAGGCGATGTGTAAGTTGAAATCGTTCTAACTCCAGACAAAGGCGCTGTTGTGGTTGTTGTCGGCTGAATTGTTGTAGTTGGTGCTACGGGAACTGGCTCTGTGGTGCGGGTGGCGATTCCAGCTTCCAACAACTCTGCAATGTCTCGTGACTGAATTGTTGTAGACGGCTCTGGTTCTGTTTCTTCAAGTGCGGGAACAGGCTCTGGGGGCACATCAACGGGTGCTGTGACAGTTCCAACATTGATGTACTGACTTTCTGACTGAGTCTCTCCTGGCAGGTCAACATCATATGCATCCCATTCTTTTGCAAGGTCATACCCTTCCGCACCGGCCATTTCTGCCGAAACAGCGGTCGAAACAGTCGCCCCAGCAATAGTCTCTTGAACTGCCGTTGTGGTTATTGTCCTTGTCGGGTCAATTCCAAACTCTGTTGTCACAGCGCCTTCTGGGATTTCTTCATTGACAACTCCACCACCAAGATCTGTTACAAATCTTGCATTAAACTCTGCTTCAACTCCACTTTGATGCCCGGCAGCAACCTGCAAAAGCTCATCCGTTGAAGTTCCCAAAGAAACTTTTAGGAAGGGATCTAGATAAAGTTTGCAAGTTTTCTCAAAGTCCTTTGATCTTAAAAGAAGTGCCGACATTTCTTGACCGAGAAACTCGTTGATAGTTTTTGCATATTCTTCGCCGCCTTTCAGAGAAATTGAAGTTGATAAAACAGATGTTGCAGTGGTTTCGCTAGAGGCCATCACTTCCACTTTGGATATGGCACCGACAAGATCATCTAAACTGCCTTCAATCCTGTTGAGCGCCACAATCATGTTGTCCAACTCCGCACGCCGACGCTCTGCCTCTTCCACAGTTCTGATTCCCATTTCCGAAGACGACAAAGTCTCACGGCCACCAACAAAAACCGTGTTAAGAGCCGTCATTCTGTCCATCAGTTTTTGCGTGGCTCTTTGCCGCTCGTTGAATTGAATAACAAAATCATTTGTCTGAAACGAGGAAATTAAAGACTGAATTTCGGTGCTGGGCGCCATGAGGCTCAAAAGCTGCAACGTTGCCATCGCTTGGTCAACTCTGATGCTGATTTTTGCAATTTCTTCCATGGTAACAACAGGAACTACGTTTACAATTTCATCTTTTGCCGCCAAGGCATATGCCCGCTGCTCTTCTCGAATTTTAAGTTTAAAGTTGCCTATTTCTTCTTGCAGGCGAACTTTTAAACTTTCCCACTTTACCCTTTCTTCCGCCCACCTTTTCAAAACTAAGCCCTTTATTTTTGCTATAACTTCTTGTCCAGACGTTGGTATTGCTGCTGCAATTTCGTCCACCCTGCTTCGTATCGAAGTCAAATTACGACGATCAAATGGATACTGCCTTAAATAAAACGCAAACTCACTTTTATAAGCCTGGTAAACTTGAGAGGCTTTTGTTGCACTGTTAAAAAGCCCGTCGATATCTGATGTAAGCTCTCCTGTGGCAGCCTCAGACTGAGCCCGTGTCAGACTATTTTCTGCCGAAGCTAAATACTGTTCAGCCTTGACCATTTTGTCTTGATAAAGCGTTGCACCGACAATTTGAACCTCGTTTCCGTTACGATCAAGCATTGTGTACGTACGAGTATCTTTTTTAAAGAGCTCCTCCGCTCTGGCCTGATCTTTAGCAGCTCTCAGGAAAATGGCCATAGCATGAGCAGTTGCGCTTTTTTGCCCAAGGTACGCATCATCAAACATGAAACCAACGTCACCCTTGAAGCGTTGGAAAAGTATTTTTTCAAACTGATAGGCCCTTAATTTTAAATAATCTGGAAAACGCAGCAAAACAGTCCTTGTCGAAAGGCCAAGTGAAAGCTCTACCAGTTCCTGTGCCGCTAGTTGCTTCAAATACTGTTCTAGTTGATTCGCCACACCAATTGCCTTTTCATCATCACCGGCAACTTCTGCCACAGATGCAGCACCACCCATGTCTTCAATTTTTTTAACTTGGAAATCAACATTATTTTCCACGCTGCGCAAATATTGAATTTCCGAATCACTTACTCTGTACTCCTTAAACTTATCAATGGCTGTTCTGATAAACTCTTTGAGCGGCACAACTCGGTCTTTTATCATCCCGGTAATGCTACCAATGTGCATTTTTCCGCCAGGCAAAATGTCGCTTGCTTCAGATTCTCCACCAACATCCAAACTTACCTCCTCTGGCCCCGTAGAAGCTTCCTTTATCTCTCCTGCAAGTCCAAATTCATAGTCGCGGATGTAGCGCAAAACAAACTGACTCAGCCCTTTGAATCTTTCCGCAACGTGTTTTCTCACAGCGTAAAGATAAAGTGCTCTGTCGGTTTTATTAAGCGCTCTGTAGTCGACGGCCAAAAATTGATTTGTTCCAAACCTCGACCTGTCATTATAGTTGTAGGTCATGCGCATCTTGCTATACAAAATTTGGAAGTCCGTAAGCTGTTTTCCCTTACGATCTCGCATTTCCTGAATTTCATTTTCCTCAACGGGAACTTTAACCACATTAGCCAAATCTTTGATAATACTTGGAAAAACTGCCCTAGCCATAAGATCTGAAACATCTACCCTTTCTATCCTCGTCCACTGACTTGGATATTTCACACCATCATTGAGTTCCAAGCACTTTTGAAGGTCCGGCGTTTCTGCCAGACGAGCAAAAAGAAGCGTCATTTCTGTTGGAACATGCCCATAACGTGGGTATCCTGTGCCAGCAGTGCTGTTTCTGCTTCCAGCGGCAAGCAAAGTAAATGCCTTTATCATAAATATTTGCTCTGGCTTTAAAGTCATTAAATCTGTCACACCTTTCCAAAGCTCCACAGCCCGCTTTTTGCCCCCAAGAATAAACGATAATGTTTTGAGCATAAAATATTGCAAAATGCGGCCACGTGACGTGGACATGTCAAGAGCGGTACGCTCTCCCTGAAATTGTATTGCGCCAGGAACAAGCCTTCCTTTTACCGGCCTGTAGTAATATCTTCCATCTACAATTCTAAAGCCCAAAGGCTGATTGATGTCCCCACCACCTTCGAACCCAAAATCGTATTCAATTCTGTAACCCCATTTTCCATCGTCACCAAATTCTCTACCACGAATTCCTTCAAACTCACCACTAGAAACACTCTCTTCGTGGGCCTTCCTGGCTGCCGGTGTCTGATAGATCATAAACTTTCTGTCACTATATTTTGTTTCTTTAACAGCCCTCATAAAATTAATTGGAGCACGCACAAAAAACGTACACAAAGGCTTGAGTTCGGTTATTGTGCCCAATGTTTTTTTACTTACCCTGGCAGCATAACTCCTTATGGAGCTCAACCACCCTCCCCCCTGCGCGGCCTCTGCTTCTGCCGTTGGTGCCATGGTTGTAGCCGTTGTAACCTCTGACAAAATATCAGACGAATTTAAAAATTTTTGTGCAAAAACAATCGAAACTGCTGAAAAAAACAAGCCCACCTTGAACTTTAAAGTCCATCGCTTTTTCATAATTCCCCCCGCCGCGCAAAAGCGCCCTTTTAAGAATGCACTTCACAAAGAAATCACTCTGGTAAAGGTAGCTTTATTGAAAAGTGATTTGCAACTTTATTTCTTAACTCTTCCCGTTCGGCTGCGAATTAGGTCATAAAGTGGATTTTGTGGCATATCCCCCTGCTCGATGGGCAAAGAGAGGCTTGAGCCGTTGAAAAACATGATTGCAGGCAAATCCAGCTTTGAAAGCTTAACTCGAACCGCAATGGTCTTTAAAAAATCCATACATCTGGCCGCATTCACTTGATACAGACGCACTTTGCCCTGTAAATCCAGTGGCAGCGAGTCAGAATCGTCGATGAGCGTTGGAAAACCTTCTTTTTCTGAGTGAACAAATTTGACAACCGCCACGCCCGGTGAACTAAAAACAATTTGGGCCACCTTTGAACTCTCGTCTCTCACGCAAGAAGCACAAACATGGCGCTGCAGTTTTTCTATACTTTTAAATATCGGCTCTGGGCCCTCCACAAAGGCCCTTGCGTGAAAAACCAAGATAAAACCACTCAAGATTATAACTTCACTACACACTTTCCACATGCAACACCCCTTTCTTTTAAAAAGTCTCAATATTACAATATGAAACTTTATGGCAGAAAATCAATGAAACGCAACTGAAGGCTGAAAAGTTGGAAAATTGTAGCTTATCACTACTGTTTCTAAACAAAGGAAAAATGTCCAAAAAAGAGATTGCGGGACTGCATCGCAGCCCCGCAATCAAAATAAGCTTACAGAAATGTCACAAATGTTCTAAAAATTACTCAACAAAGATCATGAACTTTTTATCTTGTTTTTTTGAGAAGCTTCGTTAATCTTTTCAGAAACTTACTGGTTCGATGCAGCATTTCAAAAGCGCTCTTATTTGCCTTTCTAGCAAGCACATTTCCAGGCAAAAACAACTCATTACCGCCGAACAAACGGCTAAACCAACAACGACCTGCTGCTTCCCTACCTCTCACTTCAGTCTCAAAAGCGTTAACAACTTTTTCTTCCAGCGTCTTCAACTCATTGCATAAACAAGCAAACTTTCTTTTACTACCCTCATCAATATCGCGACTACCAATGTGGTATATGAGATTCATCTGCGACTTACACAATGCAAACTCCCTAGCCATCGCCTTGGCAAATTGCCTCCATTCTTTACAAACGGCATCGGTAAAACCTACGTATTTTCTGACAAAAAAGCTATTTTCAACGAGGTTTTCATCAAAAACGTTTGGCTCAAAACGTAATCCTCTACGCCAACACTTCATTTAAAAAGTTGTGTATTGTGTATGCAGCTGATCTGGAGTTTGTTATACTTCCGGCCTGACCGTCGTTAAAAAACATCTGGCGTCGGACAACTCAAGAAAAGCTTGAAAATGCGTTGTGGGAGGGACTTTTCTAATTATTTCCTGGGAACGAACGTGCAATTTATTTGGAAAGATTTTTTAAAAAGCGCTCAAGAAGAGGTAGGCAACCAGGTTGTAGACACCTGGTTCAGGTCTGTTTCGCTTCAACATTGGGACAAAGAAACGTGCACAGCCACTCTTCAAGTCCCAAATCAGTTTGTTAGCTCTTGGATACGTCAGCACTATCACACGCTGCTTCATACGCACTTGAGCAGGCTTTTGAACAGCGAAAACATCACCTTTGTCTTTGAATGCTCCCAAAAAAGTATAAAAAAAGAAGAAAACACAGACTCTCGGGATAAACGAGGTATAATTCCTGCAACATCGCTCAGCAGCACCCAAACTTCAGCAAAAAACTCTCATACAGGCTTCAGCTCTGCTGAACCAACGCCAGCAAAAAAAAATTCGAGAAAGCGGTCCGAGAGAAGTATTTATGAGGGATATGACTTTACTTCGTATGTTGTGGGCCCTAGCAATCACCTGGCATACTCGGCCGCATATGCCGTTGCAAAGGGCGCTGGGAAAAACTCACTTGATGAACTGCATTGTGAACGAAACTGCCAGAATTCGCCCTTCCACACGCGTTGTTTACAAAAGCACAGACAATTTTGTAGACGAATTCATAAGGTCCATACGCATGGACAGAATTCACCATTTTCGAGAAAAGTACAGAAAAGTAGACCTTTTGCTGATCGACGATGTTCAATTTTTCTCTCAAAAAGAACAAACCCAAGAAGCCTTTTTTCACATTTTCAACACCCTTCACGAAAATGGAAAACAGCTCGTTCTTTCCAGCGACACGCCCCCAAGCGAAATTTCGGGCCTTCAGGACAGATTGAGGTCCAGGCTTGGGTGGGGACTGATCGCAGACATTCAACCACCTTCTCTTGAAACAAAAATAGCCATTCTCTTCAAAAAAGCATCCGACCACAAC
>JBHPCE010000024.1:0-13054 GCA_042576345.1 Candidatus Babelota bacterium
CAACTGCCCCACTGATTGAACTAAAGTTGTCTTGCATGTTTTCAAATTAAGCATGTTTTATGTGCACCAGGAGCCTCGCCGGTTACCTTACTTATGTGAGTTTTTACGTGTTATGGCGATAAATTGTCAAAAATTTCTTTCAATTGTCATCCCAGACTTGATCTGGGATCTTTTCCGCTTAAGCCATGATATTTGAGATTGAAACATGCTTGAGTAGGGGCAATTGAGGCTTGGATGTAGATTCCTTAAACGATTTAAGAAAGTGTTTTTATGAAAATAGCTGGCCTTCAACCTTTCACTTTAACCGACTACCCAGGCAAAATTGCAGCCATAATCTTTACTCAAGGTTGCAATTTCCGATGTCCGTTTTGTCACAACGGGGCGTTGTTGCCGCCAGAGCCGCAAAGTGGAAAGTTGATGCCAGAAGATGCGTTTTTTGAATTTTTAGAAAAAAGGCGAGGAAAACTAGACGGAGTGGTTGTTTCTGGAGGAGAGCCAACGCTTCAGAGTGATTTGGCAGAATTTGCAGCAAAGATCAAAACCATGGGGTTTTTGGTAAAGTTGGATACCAACGGCAGCAGGCCAAAGGTTTTAAAAAATCTTTTGAAAAAAGGTTTGGTCGATTTCGTGGCAATGGATATCAAGGCGCCTTTTGAAAAATATGGCATTTTAACGGGCCTTGAAGATAATTGTTGTCGTCCCCAGGCTTCGCTTGGCTACGCCCGGCAAGCAGGACTTGATCTGGGATCTAAAACCTCTAAAAAAATAGTTTCAGCTATCAAAGAAAGCATAAAAAATATAGCTGCCAGCGGTGTAGAGCACCTTTTCAGAACAACTTTTGTGGACAAATTGATGAGCAGGAAGGATTTGGAAAAAATAAAAAATATGGTGCCAAAAAGCTCAAAGTGGATTGTTCAGAAGTTTGAAAAGGAAAATGCACTGAAAGGGGAGTTGAGAAAGTAAAAAGGGACTGGCATGCGCCAGCCCGAAGTTTTTATGTTGTGTCTAGTTAATCTAAATCTGCTTCTTTGATTCCGGCAGCTTTCATGAGGCCTTGCCATTGAGGGGCTTCATGGCATTTTGAAATTCTTAAACTTTGTAAGTATTTAATAAGTGTTTTTTTGTTTTTGAGGTTTTGCTTAAAAAGTGCAAAAACGAATTGGACAGTTGAATAATCAGGAGTTTTCTTCAAGTATGTCCGAATATTTGATTGCTGATTTTCTGTAAATCCAGAATTTTCATCAAAAGTAAATTTTGCTATTTCTTGTTCTTCGTTGTTAAGCCCAAAAGCTTCCCGTGCTTTCTCCACTTCTTCGCTGTTAAGCCCAAAAGCTTCCCGTGCTTTCTCCACTAATCCAACAGCACAATCCCACTCATTGCCGTACTCTTCATCAGTGTCGAAATAACTTGTAAGCGTCAAGCCGCCCATGGCCACCGCCAAAACAGCCAATGTTGGTGCTGCAATTTTGAGCGCGAGGGCGCCATTCTTGCCAAGTTTTTCCTTGGCTATTTCTTTTAATTTTGGGATGAGCATAAAGGCTGTGCAGGCAGAGAGAACCGAAAGTTCGGCAGTAGCAGTTGCGTAGAATCTTAAATGTGACATTCCGTTCAAATTGAACTGTCCAAAAATTAGACCAAGACTCATGACGGTCACCAAAAATTGTTTTTTCATAGATTTACCTTTCATTTTCCCTTGTTAAGGGGTTTTTAATATAAAAACAGCTCTATTTAAATACGTTTTTTGCGCTATATTTTCATATTATCATAAAAAATATATTTTGCAAGTTTTTTGTTTTTGGGCTGAAAAAGTGCGGTTTTTGGTTTAAAAATGGAGTTTTAATCTGATCCTTATTTAAAAGTCTGAGTTTTTTTGCATAAAATGTGTATTTTTGTGTTTCATGATGAATCCCCGGGATGTTTTTTGTGGGATTTTAGAGAGATGTAAAAAAAAGTTGACTTGTGCGAGGGATGGTATAAGCTATTATTTACATTACTCGATACTCGATGTCGAGTTGCGTTGTAGTTGTTGTTTTATTTGTTAAAAACGATAGGAAATATATGAAAAAATATGCATTGTTAGCGTTGACCGTTTTTGGTATTTGCGGAGCCAGGGCTTTGGATTTTACAAGAGATCTGTTCTTGAAGAATGTGGAACTTGAAAAAAGGACGTTTGGAAAGAAGGTCTTGAAGGGCGTTGGGTTTTGTGGAGGGGCGCTTCCTGTATTATGTGGTGCAGGAATCGGTGCGTGGGGATTTGCGTTCGTCAGTGATAATGATGAAGTTAAGAAAGACGAAACTGAAGTTTTGTTTGGTTCTTTTGGTCTGATTGTTTTGTATACAACTGTTAACGGCCTTTTGAGAGGTTCTGCCAAGCTGATAGGCAAGCTCAGATCTGTCAGAGGCTTTAATTGGCTTAACACAGACGAAAAAGTTGATGCAAACACAGTGCGCGCGGCCATCGAAAACTTTGATGAAATCAAAGATAAGCTTGTTTCTCCTGTTGCAGAGCTTTTGGAAAATGTTCGCAAAGAGCTTGAAGTAAAAGAGCTTGAAGTAGTTGAAAAGACTGTTGAAAAGGTTGAAGAGCTTGGCGATGCAGAGGAAACTGTGTCAGAGAAAGTTGATGCGCAGGTTGAGCCTGAGGTTGATCCAGAAGAAGCACAAGAGCCTGCAATGAAACTGAAGAGGCTTTCTCACAGCAAAGCGCTTGAAGTTATGGCTGAAATCAGAAAAATTGTCAAAACGATTGATGACATGAGTTTTGGGTTTGGTTTGGCTTCAAAGCTAAGAGGCGCGAATTAAAACGCGATCGATGATTCTAATAAATATGGCGGGGCCTTCACGGCCCCGCTTTTTTTGTGGTGAATTATAGCCTATTACCGTTGTTTTTAAACAGATCTGTCATCCCAGACTTGATCTGGGATCTAGACCTTTTTTGACCAAAAATATTTTGGTTCATGGAATTTGATTAAATAGCGCATGCTCAAAAGCCCTTACTCAAGCACCTTTAAGTATAAAATATCCCGGCTTAAGTGGTTTAGATCCCAGATCGAGTCTGGGATGACAATAGAAAGAAAGTTGTAGCATTTTTTATTCGGCCGAAAATTCCACAGTGTTTGCCAGTTTTTTAAACTGCCTTGATTTGATAACTCCGGCCAGTTCGCTATCTTTTTTAATTGAGAGAAGGAGTCCCAGGATGCTGTCTCTGATCGAGAGATTGAAAAGTTCGCGTCTTGCAGAAGTTTCTTTCAAAATTTCCTGTGATTTCAGACTCAAGCTCTTTATGTGGCGTTGAAGCTGTTTTTTTCGTTGATTTGGGTTTAATTTTTTACCCTTTTGTCCAAACCCCTTGATGGCGCTGTTGGCTCTGCTGATGAGTCGAACGATATCGGCTCTTTCGGCGTTTTTTGCTAATTTTGCTTGCATCACAGCTGTAGAGGCGTCTTTTTTTTTCGCAGATGCCCTATTTTTTGTTCTTTTTTGGGGTTGAAGTTGAAAACTTGTTAAGGCAAGTGTCAGGCAGAGTGCAAGTGCCACATTTTTCATCGTATTCCTCCCGATTCAATTTTTTAGCGAAAACCTTCAGAAGTTTACGTTGAGCTGACTTGTTTGTGCAACACGTTAGCAGAAGCGTTTTTGGATTGTTAATATGGCGATCTGTGTTAAAATTCAAATTATCTCACTCTGTTAACGTTTTTTATGCGCGGAGCCGAAAATGAACGAATTGATAAGCGAAGTTGAAAAGATTGCCGCACAGATGCAAAGAGAGCTGGAAAATGCAGGCTCTGTAAAGGATATTGAAGGCATAAAAGTAAAATTTTTGGGCCGAGAGGGGTGTTTGACCGCGCTCATGAAGCGGCTTAAAGGTCTTGATTTGGACGCCAAAAAGGAAGTTGGGCCGGTTTTTAATCGAGTTCGCAAAGAAGCAGAAGCAGGGCTGAGAAGGGCAAAGGAAAAGCTAGAGCGGCGTGAGGCCGAAAAGCTTAACGAGCGTGAAAAATGGTTTGACGTGACCATAAGTTCTTGTGATAGCGGTCTTACGGGCACAAGACATATTTACTCAACCTTTTTAGAAGAAATTGAAGACATTTTTATCTCAATGGGATTTTCGGTTTTTGACGGCCCAGAAGTTGAAAAAGATTTTTATAACTTTGGGGCTTTGAATATTCCAGAAGACCATCCAGCGCGTGATATGCAGGATACCTTGTGGCTTGAGGGTGGCGAAAACTTGCTCCGAACCCATACTTCTAACGTTCAGATTCATGCGATGCAAAAATATGGCGCTCCCATTGCTGGAATTGCTCCAGGAAGAGTTTTTAGGCGTGACGAGACGGATGCAACGCACGATGTCATGTTTACGCAGTGCGAGGGAATTTTGGTGGACAAGGGCATAAGTCTTTCTCATCTTCTTGGTACTGTAAACGTTTTTTTGAAAAGAATATTCAGATCCGAAGATGTAAAAATTCGCACAAGGCCAGGCTTTTTCCCTTTTGTCGAACCAGGGCTTGAAGTAGATATGAGCTGTGTGTTTTGCAAAGATGGTTGCTCTGTGTGCAAGAAGACTGGGTGGATAGAGCTTATGGGGGCGGGTTTGGTTCATCCCAATGTTTTAAAAGCAGTGGAAATTGATCCTGAAGTTTATTCTGGCTTCGCATTTGGTTTCGGGGTAGAAAGGCTTGCAATGCTGAGGTACGGAATCAATGACGTGCGTCTTTTCCACTCCGGAAAACTGAAGTTTTTAGAGCAATTTTAAATTCCTGCGGAAATAATTTATGGGTTACGGTGTTTTTACGAAGTATTCTAATCCATTGTCATCCCAGACTTGATCTGGGATCTAAACCGCTCAATCCAAGAGAGTTTTTATTGATAGATGCTTAAATAAGAAGTTTTGAGCTTAAACTTAGATAATTAAATCCTTGGAACCAAAGCATATTTTGGTGAAAAAAAAGGACTAGATTCCAGATCGAGTCTGGGATGACAGAGGGTTTAAAAACATGAGTTTTTTCAGTGGAGGCTTGAATAAAGTTTTAAGCAACGTATCCTTGCATCCGGACGGTTGATGTTTGTAGGAAGCGGAGGATGCAAAATGCGAGTGTCAAAAGCACTTATTCCAGCCGCAGGTTTAGGAACGCGCTTTTATCCTTTTACAAAGGCGGTTCCGAAAGAATTATTACCAATTTTAAGCACACCAATAATTGATTTTATTCTTGAGGAGATTAGCGAGGCTGGGATAAAAAACGTTGTTTCTGTTGTTAGCGACGTCAAAAAAAGTTTTTCGGACCATGTCAGGGAGATGACTTTGCTGCAGGAGCGGGCAAATCCATTTTTTGTAAAACAGGATAAACCGGAGGGTTTGGGGCACGCAGTTTGGTGTGCCAGAGGGTGTTTTGAAAAAGATGAGCTAATTTCAATCCTGTTACCGGATAATATTTTCATCGGTCCTGGTAAAAAGTTGGCTTGTCCTTTGAAAAAAATGCTTGAGTTGTCCGAAAAACACGATGCTAGCATCATCGCTGTCAAAGAAATTGATGAAAGAAAGTCTGATCAATATGGCATAGTAAGTTTTTTTGAAGAACTAGAGACTGGAGTTTTTTCGCTCAATGGTGTTGTGGAAAAACCTTGCGAGAGTAAGGCTCCATCGAACTTAGCGATTGTAGGGCGCTATGTTTTGCACAGTGATATTTTCAGATTTTTGGAAAATGCTAAAAGTGGATTTGGGCATGAGATTCAGTTAACAGACGCGATTCAGGGGCTTATGGATGCTGGGCACAAGGTACTAGCGTACAAAGTTCGATCTCGTTTTTTGGATGTTGGAACACCGTCTGGGTGGCTTGATGCAATACTGGCATTTGCACTTGAAGATGAAAAGTTGAGAAAAGTTGTTATGGACAACGTTGTAAGAGACGTTTGGGTCAAGAAGGGTGAGGTTATTTCCTACAGGATTTAATTAAAAATCTGGCGAGCGTCTGAGGTTGTTATCAACCCCAGGCGCTCGCCTATAATTTTTGTTTAGTTTTTATAACTTCTTTATTTCTCGAACATTTTTCCAGTATTCGGAAATAAGCGATTCTGAGCCAGAAATAGCTACAATGCCGTGTTTCTGATCAACAGAGTTTTTCGCAGCGTTAAATGCTTCTGCGAGCGAGCCGAATCCGTGAGCACGGATGTTCATTTCTCTTGCAGCTTGTGCGATTTGCGTTTGATTTAAGCATTCTTCCTGGTTTGGAAGAGGGATGAAGAATAGTTTGCCGTTAATTTTTTTCAGTAAATAACGAGCAAGTCTCAAGGTTTCGGCAACATCAACATCTTTTTTAAGACCCAAAATAACTGCGATTCCTTCCAGTGGACGCTTGTAATGCAGAAGCCTGATGCCTAAAAACAGATTTGAGATGGCATCGAAATTATCGGCATTATCAAGAAGAACAGTTGGTTTTTCTTTGTCTAATATCTCGAAACGTCCTCTTGGAAGCTGGAACTCTTCGGTCCAAAACTGTTTAAGAGTTTTCATTGGGTTTCGTTCAGCTTCGCGCTTTGCCTGCAATGTTGGCCTGCCACGTTGTCCTTTTTTTGTAGCAAGAAGATTGCCTCGTAGGAATGGAGAAAACTTACCCTGAACATCTTCAACGTAAATCTGAGCAGTTCGTTCGGAAAGTGAAGCTGATCTTCCGCAAAGCTGCTCGTAGATGTATGGAAGTTGAGCCAGTTTTCTTACGGGCATGTTCCACTTGAGTCCAAGATCTTCAGCCTTAGCCTTCATTTTCTGTAGACGAATTTTGCTTTGTTCCGCGCATATGACGTGTGAGCCAGATTTTCCAACTCCAAGCATTTCGAATGCTGTCTCGTCAAGATCATTGCCTGTAAGACCTGTATCGTCCGCTGTAACTCTGGTTATAGCCAAAACTTCTGGTTTTAGAGCTGCTGAGGCATCGAGCCTTCCGCCAAGACCTACCTCAAAAATTGCAAGATCAACATTTTCTTTTTCGAAGAATAGTAGTGACGCGACAATCAAAATTTCGAAAGATGTAGCATTAATTTTGTTTTTCTGAGCAACATCAAGAACTGTTCCAGTAAAATCAGCAAACTGCTTGTTGCCGATCTGCTCGCTGTTTAGGCAGATTTGTTCGTTGTAAGAAAGTGTGTTGCTAGAAATCATGCTTCCGACTTTTAATTTTTCTTCCTGTAGCAACTTTGATGTCAATTGAACGGTTGTGCTTTTTCCATTTGTTCCGCCTACCAAAATTGTTTTAACTCTTTTGGATGGATTTCTACAAAGCATATCCAGTTGCAGTACGCGTTTTGCGGAATTGGCTTCGTATTCCATTTTTGGAAGAACATTGAGAAGTGTAACAACTTCATTATAACTTCTGGCGCGTTCGCCTTTTTTTAAAGTATCTCTACTTTTTTCTTTTTGAACGTTAAGCATTATAAGTGCCCTCTGGTTTGAACTGTTTATGGGGATTTTTCCCCGTTTTTAAACTCCACCCTAAAAACATAGGCATAAAAATTAATAATGTCAAAAGTGAGATATTAAATTGTTGTTTAATTAATTTATTTATTAAGCCGAAAATTTGAGGTGTGGTTTATTTGTTTGCCGTTCTGTCGGGCTTTCCGAAGGTTTTGTGGGGCATTATATTTTATCCTTTCACATAAAATCCAATTCAACTTGTAAACTTTTAGGCTAAGAATAGCAAAAAGAGCTTTTTTTATTGTCGTATTTTACCGAGTTTTGTGGATACAATGATTTTTTCTTTGGCCTTAAAGCGTTAGCTTGCTATGTTCTAACAAGCTTAATTGTTATGTTTTTTTGGGGATAAGAATGAAAAAGAATTATGAATATTTTGTTCAGTTGGCGATAGAAAAGTTTGGGGATGAGAAAATTTCTCGGGCCAAGCAGATGATCGAAGGGGCAAAAAGAATCACCTTGCTGTCTCATGAGGGGGCCGATTCTGATGCACTTTGTTCCTGTGCGGCGCTTTCTTCATTTTTGGTGAGAGAAGATAAGTTGGTAGAGACGGTTTTGCCGGATAAGCCCAAAATTAAACCTTTTTTTAAATCCAAGAATTTGTTGATCGGTAGTCATTCTCAAATTCCGGATATTTTGATTTCTCTTGATGTGGCGGACTCTGCGAGAATGTATAATTCCGAGCAGTTTAACGGTATTCCGCTTATCAATATTGATCATCATCAAAAAAACTCTGTTGATTGTGAGATTAAATTAGTTGATGAAAGTTCTGCGAGTGCATGTGAGGTTTTGTGTTGGTTAATGCTGTCAATTAAAAACGATTCTATAGACAAGTTTGCCGCGGATGCACTTTTATGCGGTATTTTGGACGATTCAATTATTTTCAGGTCTCAGTTGTCTAATGCCGAAACTCTTCGTACAGCGGCGTTTTTGATTGATATTGGTGCGGGTTTTATGAAAGCCAAGAATGCCGTTTTAACGTATAAGCCTCCTTTTGTTGTGCGTTTCTGGGGAATGCTTTTAAGACGTGCTAAAGCGATTCAAAGTCAGTCGTTGTGGGTTACACACGTGTCGCTGAAGGATTTTAGCGATTTTGGGACTGATGATTCGATTTTGGGCGGGTTTATAAATTTTTGTGCAGGGATAGTGAATTTCGACACGGTTCTTCTTTTAACCGAAAAAGAGCAAGGCAGAAGAGTTAAAGGATCGTTTAGATCCAAAAAGTGTGATGTTGCATTAGTTGCAGAAGAATTTGGTGGCGGTGGACATAAAAACGCTGCAGGATTTGAATTTGAAGGTAGCCTGAGAGAGACAGAGAATGCTATTGTCGACAAATTTAAAAAATTAGACAAGGAAAAGCGATAATAGGGCTCCAAGGGATAATGCGGGAGCAAACGGAAGCTTGGATGCCAAGTTTTTTTTGACAAAGCGCAGGTACAAAAAACCGAAAATTAGGCCGGATATAGCTCCAATGTTTAGCGAAATGAGGGCTTTTTGGGGGCCAAGAAAAGCTCCGATCATAGCCATAAGCTCCATGTCTCCTTCACCAATTCCCCTTCTGTTGGTGATTTTGCCAAAGACCCACGATATAAACCAAGGCAAAAAGTAGCCAAGCAAGGCGCCAAGAAGGCTTTCGAAAAGGTTTATGGGTAGAATTTCTAGATACGAGAAAATAATGAAAAATGGTGCAAGCCAAATGCTGCAGTACCTAGGAACGAGCATTTCTGTCAGATCGCAAGCTGTTGTAACGGTTAAAGACGCCAAAAAAATTATTGTTGCTATCGACAAGGGAAGTGTTCCTAAGGCTAGTGGAATTTCAAAAAGATAAAGCATCCAGAAAAGTCCGGGTATGGCGGCTAAAGCAGTGATGTATGCCGCTTTATAGGGCGAGTAATAAAAATCACGAGAGAAGAAAAGTACCCACAAAAATAATGTTGAAAAAGTTGCGATGCTCAGGAGCACCGCCTATCCTCGTCACTGATTTTTTCAAAAATCTTGTTCATATGCCGCTCTTTATCTTTTCCAGCGTCATAGTGGAATCTTACATCTGGCGTGTATTTGGAATTCAGTATGGTTGCTAGAGCTTTTCTGACAGAGGGCTTGTAGAGCATAAGCGCTTCAGATGCGTTTGTGTAGTCTTCCTTAGAAGAAAATGTAGAAAAAAATATGTGACACATTCCACCATCTGGAGAAAGCTCAACCTTTGATACAAAAAGTTTTGAAAGAGCATTGTCATTGGAAAGTAATTCGCTTAAAAGAGGAGTGATTTCATGCAAAATATAAGACTGCTTTTGGGCACGTTTTATATTTCTTTGCCTGCATGATTGTGACATCATAGCTCCTATTTTTATGACAAAAACTAAGGCATTCGTGCGAATATGGTACACGAATGCCCAAAATTAATCTTTCAGTAGTAAAAACTCTGCATTTTTCATGAGATTATGCTTGATAGCTCTCATGAGGCGTTTTCTACGTCGCTGTGTTGGTGGTTCAAAATAAACGAGACGCTTCATGTCGCGTACAACACCTTCGCGTTCAATCTTCTTTTTCAGCTGTCTTAGGCTTTTTTCGACATTGCCTGAAACAGAAACCTCTATGTTAACACTCTTTTTGGAACTCACGTTGCATCCACCTCCGGGCGGTAAAAAAACATAACAACACATCTTCAGACATCACTATATTCCAGTAGTATACCTATTTTTTAAAATATTCAAAATAGGAATCGTACGCTTCCCGTTATGGTTTTTGTGCGGTAAGTTATTTGGCCGCCAACATGGGCGTGGAACGAAAGCCCCATTTCAAGATTTGGTGAGGCTTCGTACATTATTCCGCAGTGTAGTTCCTGGCAATTCCAGACCGACCTTTCTTGTAATAGCTTTGTTCCATCTGTAAACAATGCAGCTCTGGCAGCAGAAGAGTCTTCACAGGTTATGGTGTCTGCCTGGTGTGCGCTGTAGCTGTAGTCGAGGTAAAAGCTTGTTTCATTCATAAATCTCAATGCTCGCATGGAAGCGTGTGCAAACCATGAATATCCTGGATCACGCTTAATTTTTGTTCTCCAGGGGTAGATTCCGTTTTGGAACATGTGGTTCGGAGTTCTGAAGTTGTCGTAGGTTTTGTCGTTGAAATATGTAAGGCCGCCACCAGCGCTGGCCAAAATTGTTTCATGAAAATCCAGATTTATTGCACCTTCAACGCATACTCCAGTGTGTCCATCGTTTCCGGAGGAAATTGAAAAGGCTTTGTCATGGTCAACTTTTTTGCCGGTTGGTAGCCAGACACCAACTGCAACAGACGGTGCAAAAGTTACAACATCATTATCGTTTTCATCTTTTAAGAGAAGTGGAAAGCCACCAGAGAGCCTTACATATGTATCTTCCAGGACGACATCGTGTACTCTGTCCAGCGATAGTCCCAACTCACTCATTATTTCATCTAGCTTAAACTCTTCTAAGAGATATTTTTTAACATCGTCGTCTGCATCTGCATGTGGTGTAAAAATTGTCGGGGTCATGCGGTATTCACAGGCGCCTGCACGAACTGTAAGATCTGCACCTTCGAAAAGCGCTATTCTAATTTCTCCTCTAACGCCTAATCGTTGGTAGGAGACGTCTACAGTGTGTGTTCCGTGATTGACATTTGCGGGATCAAAGTTGGTATCTGTTGTGTCTGTGTATTTTGTGTCCAAAAGTTCCAGGGCAGCTTTGAATTTTTCGTAATTTTCGCCCGAGGCAGCAGGTTTTGAACCAGTCCAGGTTAGATCTGGTAAAACGTTTGCTTCGTAACTGTCATCGACTGCTTTCGAGACGCCGTAAAAAATTCCGGCGGTATTCCATGCGCCATACTCAGCTCCTATGGCAACTTTGTCTCCAGCCGCATTTCTGGACCCAGGGGCATCTTGATAATAGGGTGAGACGTGAAAAGAGCCGACCCAATGTCCTTTTTCGCGTCCTTCAGTTGCTGGTGGATATGGATCTATTCCGAAAATTGTGTGATTTGGTAGAGGATCCACTTTATTCATTTGTGGGCCGCCAAAGCAGGTTGAAAACAAAATTATTGTGGCTACATGTGAGATTGCAACTTTTTTAATGGTGTTTTTTCGAAAAATTTTCATAGGTTTATGTCCTCATAGTTTGACTGTGTAAAGCCTTTGTTTCTATAGCAAGTTCATTGTTTTGCGGTCAATAAAGGTGTTATTGGAGAGGGATATAGACTTGGATTGCTGTTGCTAATTACTGGATATTGACCTGTCGCAACCCTTCTGTGCTAGCATATTTTGCGTTGAGGATGAGTTTTTATTGTGGAGAAAGGTTATAGAAGTGAATTTTTTCTCTAGAGTATCTTTTGGTGTTTTGGTGTTTTGTACATTTTTTCAGTGCTCGCCAAAAAAGAAGAAAAAAGAAGAAAGAAGTACGGCCAAAATTGCTGTAGAAGCGGCTGAAGCTGTTAAAGAAACGGCAGAATTTGCGGCTGTGTTGGCAAAAGAAATTGAAAAAATACACCAAATTTCAAAAAAGGAGTGGAGTAAAGCTGCAGTAGCTACCGGTAAACACATTCCTAGAGTGGCATACAATGAATTTAAAAAAGCATTAAAAGACTCTGTTGTTCAACTTTTGGCTATTGCCGATGAAAATCCAAGTGCTGCAAGAGTTGGACAGGCGATGTATGACTTAAGGCAGGTTTTGAAAAAAGCGGAAAGTACTCTTGGAAAATTTGTTAAAAAGCAAGATTGGCCCGTAGCGCTCAAAGATGTAGCGGGAAAACAGTCTATGATTGCTAAAAAAATGCCAAAAATGTCTCTACCACCGAAAATGAAAGCTGCAAAACTTGCGGTTCACAAAATGAAGCCTGCAAAAAAGGCTGCTTCGGTTAAGAGAGAGGTAAATCTTGCAGCTGCGCTTAAGGCGAGAAGGATGCCTCAAAAATCTTTGGCAATGGGTGGTCCACCCCCCGTTAAAGCTCCGTCGAGGTCGCTTCCAAGGATGCCTGCTTTAAAGCCAGGGTTAGCCGCAGCGCCGCTTTCTAAAATTGGCCCATAACAGGTTTGATCTTTTTGATTTTTTCATTATTTTCTCTGTTCAGGACAAGTTTTGTAATAGCTTGTCCTGGATTTTCGTTTTATATGGAGTGGTGATATGAAATCAAAAGGATTTTGGATTTTTTATTTTGTGTTTATTGGGCAGCTGGGATTTTTTGGAAACGGTTGTTCAAAAAAAATTCCACGCCCTATTTTTGAAAAAATTGATTTATTTGTTAAAAATAGTTGTGGAGAGGCAATTTGGAAGGCTTGGCGTGGTTCTATGAAGAAGTGGGATAAATGAAATATTGTTCTTATTATCAGGCTCTAACTGTTCGAGAAAAAACATGGTTTGTAAACGGTGTTTTTAGAAATGAGCCAAATTTATGTGTCGAGAGGTGCTTAGATAAAAAATCAAGCCTGTTTGAGTTTTTTGTGCCTGTTGACATGGAAGAACATTTTCTCGAGATTTCTAAATATCTTTTAGATCATGGATATCTTCTTTCGGTTGAGAAAAAACAAAATCGCATCAAAAATTTGACGTAGAAAAAATCAATCAGGATATTTTCAACTAT
>JBHPCE010000025.1:0-12903 GCA_042576345.1 Candidatus Babelota bacterium
ATTGACCACAAAAAACGCAGTCGATTACCTCGACATATCAAAGATAGCTAGAATTACCATTTTTTCACCCGTTTTTTAGAACATTGGCCGACACAACTTTACAGCCTCCGATTGTGGAGTCTATTCAATAATTTAAAAAAATCAATATGCAACTCTTTCTTCCTGTGCATAAAGTTCTCTCAATGCTTCAACGTGGTCTGGAGCACCAAAAATGGCTGATCCAACCGGGAAAAATTCGGCACCAAGATTCATGAGATGCACGATATTATCTTTTTTAACCCCACCGTCAACGGCTATCGCAAAGCTTAAATTAAGTTTTTTTCTTAGCGAATCAAGCTCAGATATTTTGACAGTCACGCTATCAACAAACTTCTGCCCTGAAAATCCAGGCTCCACTCCCATCAAAACGATCAAGTCAAAATCCGGCACAAATTGTTCAAATTCATTAACGCTTGTCCCAGGATTAACTGCAAGTCCAATGTTCCAATTTTTAGCTCTAACTTTTTCAACAAGCGGTTTAATCCTGGTCTTTCCCGTAGCTTCCCAGTGAAAAACAAATCTATCACAAGGAGCTAAATCTAAGCGCGCTATCCATTTTTCTGGTTCTTCTACCATCAAGTGTGCGGCGATTGACTCTCTGGTAAACTCTCGTACAGCTGCCACAAATCCCGGGCCAAAGGCCATGTTATCAACAAAATGATCGTCCATAATATCAATGTGAAAACCGTCGCAATGTGGCTCCAAAGCCTTGATTTTCTCTGCAATTCTCAACTGATCAGCTGCCAGCAGCGATGGAAATATTTTCACTATTCTTTTACCTCTTTTTAAACTTAAACATGTCTTTTTAATACACCAATCTTCTCACCCATTTTTACAGCTGTTTCCAGCGCAGGAGTGCCACCCTTGCCAGTTGAATGTTTTAAAAGTCCTGGGTGTGGCTCAAGAGCACTTTTTCTAAAAACACAGCAAACCGTCGATCCCCCAAATTTAAACCAACCGAATGGATCACCTTTTTTATGTATTTTACCGCTAAAAATATCATCTTCATACAAAATTTTGCCAACCATCAAAGCTCCAACAGGAATTATTACAAAATCGGTCTTACTCTCCTTTGAGCCTGCAAAACAACTTAATATCTATAAAGATATACAACCCTGCAAAAATGTCAAATCTTTTCAGATAAAATATTAAAATTATCAATTTTTAACGAAAATGCACAGATTTTGGCTTCACAAAGATCTCAACCTTGGACTTACAGTCTTTGCTGGCAGATGAAAGGACAACACACTCTTTGTGGGGTTTTTCGCATACAAAAAGCGCCTCTGCTGCCGTAGAGAAATTATTTATATCCCATCCTTGGGCTAGGAGCTCCTGGGAATAAAAATTACACAGATCCTCGAGACAAAGATCGCACTGCGCAGTCAAAACTTCTACATCACCGGCTTCATCTTCGCCCTCACGGGCATTTCTTGAGCTTAAAACTGTGCTCCCCAGCGGAGTTGGAATGTCGGCGTGCTTGGCCTGAAAAACTGCACATCTGGCTCTGGAGCCATCGTTTTTGGCGATTTTTTTATTCAAACAAGAAGAAAGGTTTCCTGCAAGAATCAACAAGAACCCTAAGTTTAAATATTTTTCAGTTTTTTTCATAAAATTCCGCTCTGAGAAACTAATTTTATAATCTTTTTCCCCTCGCAAAGCAGAATATACACCTGTTTTGGGCTTGCAGTAAACAGGGGTGAATCGTTACAACCTATTGCCGTTAATTCTAAATAAATCTGTCATCCAATCCCAAACTAGATCTGAAATCTATAGCAAAGAACTGACAACTCACTTCGGATTTTTCTCTAATGTCATCCCAGACTCGATCTGGGATCTAATCCTTTTTTACAAAATATACCTTGATCCCTAGAAGTTAACTATTTAAGTTTAAGCTCAACACTCCCCATTTAAGCACCTTTCAACACTAACTTCTTATGATTATGCAGTCTAGATCCCAGATCGAGTCTGGGATGACAATGGATCAAGAAGGCTTCTAAAATACTGTTCAAGCAAGTTTCCCGACCACACCGCAAAAGCCTAAAAATACACTTCTATGTTCAGCGTAAAGCGTTATCGCTTAAGCGAAAAAGATCCTATATCAAGCCCAGCTTGCCAGGCGTAGCAACATGCGAAGCCTGGGGATGACAATTGGATTTAAAATACATATTTTCCTTATTCCCCAACCTTCTCAACTTTTTCAGTTTTTTTAGGTTTTGCAGCTTTTTTCTTACGTCCAGTGCGTGTAACTTTTGGCTTGACCTGTGCAGCTTTTCCAATTCTGTCTCTGAGATAATAAAGTTTGGCTCGGCGGATCTTGCCCTGCTGGACAAGTTTTATAGAATCGATCACCGGTGAATAATACGGATAAATCCTTTCTACGCCAATGCTGGCAGCGCCAATTTTGCGCACTGTAAAAGTTGAGCCAATGCCTTTGGTATGCATGGCAATAACCGTTCCTGTAAATTTTTGAATACGCTCTTTTTCCCCTTCTTTGACAATCTGTGAAACTTCAATTTTGTCACCGATATTGAACTCTGGAAATCCTCTATCTTGAATACCGAGATTCAAAATTGTCTCTTTTGTAAGTGTCTGGGCCTTCATTTTTTCAACGTCTCCCGCGGGTAGATGTACGAACTACTAAAAAATAATCTCAAAATTCAACAAACCAACGTCATTATAGCGCGCCTTAAAAAACGCATCAACTACGATTTCTAGGCGCAACTCTCAAATCTACATACTTTTTATAATTTTTTTGCTCCAAGCACTCGTCTTTGGGGCTGAAGGCCTAACCACCTGTCCAAAATTATGCCTGTTGCCGCCCGTACAGAAAGATGGTTGTAGTCGGACATCCCATCAATTGAAGTCAATAAAAAATCACTTTCTTGTACCAAATCTTCCTCAAGACCTTGCCCTGTTCCGATGACCATCAAAATCGGTTTTTTTTCTTTCCAAACTCTTCCCTGATCGTTGTAAGTTATCACTTTTTCGTGATCATGCTGCTTTGCTGAGGTGGTTATCATGAGCGGTAAATCTCCATCCTGAGCCCGTATCCGCTCTTTAACTTCGTCTAGCGAGGAGCACAAAATCAACTTTGACACTGCCTGAAACCGCGAATAATTAAATTTTTTGCCACTTTCATCTGTCCAAAAAGAGATAAATTCTTTCACAATCGACTGCTGGTCCAAAAGTGGTGTAACAACAAAAAAGTTTTTAACACCAAAAGTTGCACAAGCTCTTGCTATGTCATGCAAATCCAGTGATGCAACAGAAGTTGTGCTGCAATTTTTTCCTTTAACGACAACGCGGCCATGCATCAACACAACGTAATGTGGAGGAATTATGCTTTTGGCCAAATCCAAATCATTTTTAGAAATTTCATCCTGAGACCGAAACCAATCAAATCGATTCAACAATGTCTTTTCTGCAGCCTCTTTTTTGCGCCACAACGCAATTTCTTTGTGATGACCAGATTGCACAACATCTGGAATTTTTTCACCCTTCCACTCCACAGGAAGCCCATATTCCGGGTGATCAAAAAATGGGGTTTCAAAAGACTCGGTTTTTGCCGACTCCTCATTGCCCAAAACACCTGGAAGAAGCCTCAACAACCCTTCCAAAAAAACTTGAGCCGGAAGATCACCACCCATCAAAACATAGTCGCCTATTGAAAAAACAAAATCTGCAAACTCTTCTTCTACCCTGGCGTCGATTCCCTCATACCTGGCACAAACCAAAATTATGTGCTTTGCATTTCCACCGGAGCCGGAATTCTTGTCTTCCTCACACGGCTCTACCTGCAACAACTCCGAAAACTGCCTAAAAATCGGCTGAGAGAGTTTTTGCCCCTGTGGCGAAAAGAATATTTTCAACCCAAAACCATGTTCCTTTTCACATTTTTCAATGGCCTTTTCCACAATTTCTGGCTTTAAAATCATGCCCGGACCAGGACCGACTGTTGGTTCGTCAATTCTTTTGCCAGGCTGGCATAATGACGCAAACTCAACAAAATTAAATTCAACAAGTCCTCGATCTTGAGCCAGCTTTACCAGGCTCGTTGAAAGAAACTCGTTATAAAAAGCTGGAAAAACGGTTAAAATGGATACTTTCATTAAAATTCTCGGTATGGCAAAAATTAATTAGCTAACTTACACATATTTTAGTCACAATTTTTATAGAATACCCCAAACCTCTCCATTGTCATCCCAGACTCGATCTGGGATCTAAACCTTTTTTGTCATAAAATTTTTTGGTTCACGTAATTTGCCCCTAGCAGCTTAGCCCCATTATTCCTTATTCATATACTCTCTAAAACTCAAAGTCTTCTGGAATAAGCGGCCTAGATCCCAGATCGAGTCTGGGATGACATTAAAAAACAAATATTGGAAAACACCAATAGCATTCTCCAAGATAAAAAACCATTAAACCTATACAAAATGTCCCGGCTCAAAAGCCGGGACAATAAAAATGTTAACTTAAAAACCGGTTTTGCATCACTCCAAAATCTCTAGAACAGCACGCTTACGGTCCTTTGTGGCTGCAGCGTGTACAAGCGTTCTTAAAGAACGTGCCGTGCGGCCTTCTTTCCCAATAACTTTACCAAGATCTTCTGATGCAACGCGCAACTCAATAATTGTGGCTTGCTCACCCGAAATTTCAGAAACCTTAACAGCATCTGGCCGATCAACCAGCTTCTTTACAATAAATTCCACTAAATCTTTGAGCATCCAACTTCCCCCTAAAAATCACAGCTTTTTAGCATAAACAACATTAACTTTTGCTTTGAGCTTCTACTGTCTGGATTTTTCCATGCATTTTTGTAAGTTTTATAACTGCATTTGAACATTCAGCACCTTTGGCAATCCACTCTTTGATGCCATCAGATTTGAATGTTACCAACTTGTGATTTAAAGGATCGTAGGTGCCAAGATTATCAATAAACTTTCCGTCTCGCTTAGCGCGTGAATCAACCGCAACTATCCTCCAGTACGGACGATGCTTTTTACCAATTCTGCTAAGCCTGATCTTTACTGCCATTCGCTTTATTCCCTTCTTCAGGTTCAGTCAACCTGCGAAACAACCACTACAACAACAACATACAACATGATTCACTGCTTTTTCAGGGCCTCTTGGACATCAGGCCGCCAAGACCACCCATACTCTTTAACATTTTAGCAAAACGCTTACTTTCTTCAAACTTTTGCAGCAGCCTTTCAATGTCGGCCACCGATATGCCCGCCCCCTTGGCTATTCTGCGTTTCCTGGGGGTGTTTAGAATGCCTGGAATTCTACGCTCTTTTGGCGTCATAGATCCAATTGCCGCTTTAAAACACTTTATCTCGGTTTCACCTTGTTCAATTTGTTCCCTAGAAACACTGGCTGCCCCAGGCATGTAACGCATCAATTTTCCCAAAGAGCCCATGGAAGTTACAGTGCTCATCTGAAGAGCAAAATCTTCCAATGTCAAATTACCACTCATAAAGCGCCTCATTGCGCCCTCTTGAGATTCTCTCTGTTCCTGACTAATTGTTCTCTCAACTCTTTCCGCAAGAGTCTGAAAATCGCCTTCACCCATAATTCTGCTGGCAACACGCTGAGGAACAAAAGGCTCAATCTCGTCGTCTTTTTCGCCCGTACCCACAAAAAGTATCGGTTTTTTGATCTTGCTTGCAAATGCTATTGCAGCACCACCACGAGCATCGCTGTCCATCTTACTCAAGATTGCTCCACTAATTCCTACAAACTGGTCAAAGGCATTTGCCACGTTGAGCGATTCCTGACCTGTCATAGCATCCAGAACGAGCAAAGAATATTTTGGACTCAAAGTACTATGAAGTTCTCTTAGTTCTTCCATGAGCTTGCTGTCAACATGAAGCCTTCCCGGCGTGTCAACAAACAAATGCGTGTAAGATCCATTGTTAAAACTTTCTACCGCCCTTTTGGCAGTTACTTCTGCATTCGAATCTACAGGCTCAAAAAAGTCAAAACCCACTTGTTTTGCTAATCCTTTGAGCTGATCAATCGCAGCTGGCCGAGAAAAATCGACAGAAGTCGCCAAAATTTTTGCTTTTTTATCACGACTTTGCATAAAAAGCTTGGAGAGCTTGGCAATTGTTGTCGTTTTTCCAGCACCCTGAAGCCCCATCATCATGATAATTCCAGGCTCCGAAATATCAATTTTACTGGCCCCATCACTCCCGCCTAAAAGCAGCTCTGTCAAAACTTTGTACGTTATCGCGGAAATGTGGTCCTGTGCACCAACTTTTTCAGATTCTTTTGTTTCAAGCGCCCGGATTTTTACCATATCCAAAAAATGATTCGTGACATCCAACGGAACATCTGCTTCTAAAAACGCTTCTTCAAAACTTGTCAAAATATGCATAACGTCGGACTCTGTGAGGGTGTTTTTGCCTCGAATCCACGTTAAAGCTTGAGAAACTTTACCTGAGAGAAAACCAAACATTAATAATCCTGTTGATTTTGTGCCACCAGAAGGCCAAAAAATCTATAAAAAACTTTAAAAAATTCTGGTGCCGAGGGGCGGAATCGAACCACCGACACGAAGATTTTCAGTCTTCTGCTCTACCACTGAGCTACCCCGGCACGACCAAGAATACGTAACCAGATGCTACACCTGCATGAAAAAGGTGTCAACAGGAGAATTTTAATATTTTTTACGGCACAATTTCCAGAAATTGTGACAACAAACCAAAATACATCCTCTAGTACCCAAGTGCCAACATTGTTAAACTTGTATTCTAAACGCATATTTATAGCCAGGAGACATGTAAAATGTTTGAAGAAAAAGTTGGTCAAACTTTAGTGAAATGGGGAACAATAACCCCCGAACAGCTTGAAGACTGCATAAAAGAAGCGGAAAAATCCAACACCCCCTTGAGTAAGGTTCTTCTTGAAAAAAAATTAACCCTTCAGGAAGACATTGCCCGTGCCCTGGCTCTACAACTCAACATTCCATTTGTAGAAAAAATTTCAGAATCCATGATTGACCAAATCATGATTAGCAAAGTGCCTTTTCAATTTTTGCGCAGGCATGTTGTCATTCCGATCATGATCGAAGGCAAACCTCACATTTTGACTTCCAACCCACGAGACTTACAGCCACTGGACGATATCGCACTTTTAATCCCGGGCGGCATTGCTCACGCTGCCGCGCCAAAAGCCGTCATTATGGATGCCATCAATAAATATTATCCGTTTGATACCGGCAAACAAATGATGGAAGAGCTAAAGGACGAAGAAGAGGAAGAATTCGACCTTGAGGCCATCGAAGAAAAAGATTTAATGGACATGGCCAACGACGCCCCCATTGTCAAACTTGTAAACCACATCATTTTCCAGGCCGTCAAAGATGGAGCTTCTGACATACACATCGAGGCATTTGAAAAAGAACTTTCTGTGCGCTACAGAATCGACGGTGTCATGCACCAGATGCTGCTACCACCAAAAAGATATCACGGGGCAATAATTTCTAGGCTAAAAATTATGTCCAATTTAAACATTGCCGAAAAACGCGTTCCACAAGATGGTAGAATTCAGGTGCGTGTTGCAGAAAAAGCTATCGACCTTCGTGTATCCGTCCTTCCATGCAACTTTGGCGAGCGTATTGTTATGCGTATTTTGGACAAATCCAAGGGCGCCGTGGATCTGGAATCTTTAAGAATGAGTGAGTTTAATTACAATCTTTTGCAAAACGCCATCGTAAGACCATACGGAATAATTTTGGTAAGCGGTCCAACAGGTTCTGGTAAAACAACTACACTTTATTCAATTTTAAAAAGGCTTAATAACAAAGACAGCAATATCATCACCGTAGAAGATCCCGTGGAATACACGATAACAGGCGTTAGTCAGGTTCAGGTAAACGAAAAAGCCGGTCTGACATTTGCCAGTGCCCTGCGTTCAATCTTGCGTCAAGACCCGGATATGGCTCTTATCGGTGAGATTCGTGACGGAGAAACTGCGCAAATCGCAACACAAGCGGCTTTGACAGGACACTTGGTGCTCAGCACCATTCACACAAACGATGCTCCATCAACAATCACCAGACTGATCGACATGGGAGTTGAACCGTTTTTGGTCTCATCTTCTCTAATCTGTGTTATCGCGCAAAGACTCGTCAGACTTTTATGTGACGAATGCAAAGAAAAATACCGACCGGCACCACAAATGCTAAGAAAATTAGGAATCTCTTCTGCAAAAGCTAAAAACATGACATTTTTTAGAGCCGTGGGATGCGAAGAATGCTTGAACACGGGATACAAAGGAAGAATGGCCATTTTTGAAGTCATGAATGTGGACGAGACCATGGCCACGCTCATTGTTCAACGCGCAAACGCATCTTTGATTCGACAACACGCGCTAAAAAAGGGTATGCAGGAACTCAGCTCCGACGGCCTACGGTGCATCCAAGAAGGCTGGACAACGATAGAAGAAGTCCTTGCCGTCTCTTACGTCGACACACCGCTGGAAGAATAAACAACGTTATTAAAACATATCATTATTGGGAATAAGACGCCAGCTAGGAAGCCCCCGCCGGCGACGACACCAGCGACGCCATCGAGTGAGACAACGAGGAAGAACTAGAGCTAGGAAAAGATTGAGGACTTGAGCTGAAAGCGCCGACAACCAAACCAGAACCACCAGTCCTTCGTTGACCCTCGCAACTTCCACCACATGTTTCAGTTACAGGCCTTGTTGCAATCGACATGAAACCGTCTAAGAAACCATTACTTTCTTCATACGAATTTTCGCTACCAATAAATTGAATTACACCCGAGGCTATCAACAAAGCCACGCACGTTGATACAAAAAGTGAATTTCGCTTCCAAATGTTTTTAAACGTATTTTTTATAACTTGCATCTTTAAAGGCTTCTCCGAGCCACCCTTTTCAGCTTTCTTGCAAAGTTCGCGCTTGGTCTCGCCAAACTTGCTTGCAAACTCTGAGACAAGAACCGCAGAAATCATATACGTAAACCACATGTTCGGCGCAAGAAGAGCCTTTTTGGCAATCCTTACCGGCAAACCAGATTCACCACCAAATGCACCAAACACGCCACAGGAAAGACCAAAAAACATTAACAATAAACCACTTCTTTTCACAGTTACTCCAATACTTTCGAACATTCAACACGGATACAACAAATCAAACTATTAAAACAGAAATTATTTGTCAAACATTTTATTAAACAACTTACCACTTCAAGCTTGGCACATATTTCACTTTGTCACAACCCAATACCACTAAAAAACACGATTAAACCACAATAAAAAGGCTGACGAACTTAACAATATTATGCTTGTTTTTGTAAAAAATGGACTTCGTCGCCACATACGACGAGCTGTTACTTTAAGAATCTGTAGCGCAGACATCTCCCCTTCACCAGACTGCTCAACTCTTTTCAATTCAATTAAAAATCTCGTTAAAAACAACGCTGACACCACGAAAGCAGGAATAAATAACTTGCGAACAAACAAACTATCCTGTGCACCAGAGTCTGTAAATAAAGAAACTTCGCCGGGATCCTTTAAAGCGCATAAGACCGCTTCAGCGTGTTCATCATCGGACATTGGCTTTCTCAGACTATCAATTGAAAATTTAACCTTGTCGAAAAAATGATCTCCCGCGACCACTTTATCTTTCGTCTTTCTTCTCAAATCTTTTACCAATTCATCCTCTGCACCAAAAACATCTACTGCCTTATCCTTTTGCTCTTCTGTAAAGATTTCATCCAAACTTTTATCAAAGTGAACACTCCCAGGCCTCTCACCAAAAACCTTAACAGAGCCGTCGGGCATTTTCCTGATCAAATATGGAAAATATAGGGGAACGCCCGTTTTTTCCGGGTCATCCTTAATAAAAACAACAAAGCCTTGCCCTTGCTCCAATTTATCAGGCGATTCAAGCTCCTGAACCTCTTTACAGCGATCTCTATCACACGAAATCTCCTCTTCATTGTGCTTACCGCCATCACCTTGCAGATCTGAAATATCATGAACACCATCTTTGCTTGCGTCGACACGCTCAAACGCTCCTTTCACCCATTGATCGTCTACCGCTTTATCCTCTCCAAAAGTAAATTCATCTTCTGAGTCACCAGAAACAGCGCAATGATATGTACAAAAACCACCAACACAAAGCGTTGATAGAAAAAGAAACTTAAGTATGTTTTTTACTTTCATATCATTCTCAGACTACTAAGATTTTAAAATTTGACTTTATCCTATACAAAGCATTATCCATATAAACGCGACATTGGTCCAATCGACAACCAAAACCGCCATTTATAAACACAAGACATGTTTTTTATTTCATTCTGAAAGGCCAAGTAATTTGATTACAAAGCGGATAATACACAAATTAACCCAACATCACAAATGCGAAGAAAGTCTAGACCACGATAGAAGAGGTCCTTGCCGTCTCTTACGTCGACACGCCGCTGGAGGAATAAATAGCGTTATTTTTATGTGCCACCACCTTGATCATCAGCTTTTGAAGCTGGTTAATCAACAGGAGAAAGGCTAGAAGAATAGGAAGAACTAGAGCTAGGGAAAAAAGTCAATTTGAGAACTTGAGCTGAAACCGTCGAAACCCAAACCAGAAACACCAGTCCCTTGTTAACCCTTTTTTCTACTTTCTCTCCATGTTTCAGTTATTGGCCTTGTTGCAAGCGACATGAACTTTTCGCCAAAACTATCAGCAAGCCTAAATGGTAGTCTTGTTCCAGCAAGCTGAAGAATAATTGAAGATCCCAAAAGCATAACCAAGGCTTTTACCAAAACCGGATTTCGACGGTTTAGACTCTTAAGCGCTGTCCTTAAAATTTGCCCAAAAGACTGATTTTCAGCAACTTTTTTAACCTTGCCAACTTCAACTAAAAGTTTAGTCAAAAGTGTTGCTGTGACAAGATACGAGAACCACATGTTTGGTGATAGCGCAACTTGCTCCCAAAAACCAAGCTGTCCAAATCTACGGACAGTACTAAACTCTGCTGGCAACTGTTCAGAACATAACTTTAATTTTTCACCAAAGGTAACATAACTATCATCCTCATATTCAGAATATAAACCCTCATATTCAGAATATGAACCATCACAATCTATTTCCCAAAGTTCACCATTTGAATATTTAAAAAGAGTAAAAGTTTTAGCACCCTGCGCCACACAACACTTCTGACCATTCTCCAGGCGGTCTGCAATAGAAGTTTTAGGCGGAGAACTGGGTCTATCTATTTCATAATCATCTTTTTGCTCAACACTTTCAAGTTGGCCTTCTCCCATAACAACCTCAGCTTCTCTGTACTCATCAAAAACTTTTAATTCTTTATTAAGGAGGGTCAATTGTTTAGAACTTTTATTAAAACAAGTTACATCATCATCAACCTCAACTTCGTACCAATCCTTACCCTCTTTAACGTATGTCTTGCCAAAAATCTGAACAACGCGGTCATTTTCATCAATAATGCCAGAAGTTCTTGGAGTCTCTAGGTACAAATTTCTTTCCAGTTCTCTTGTATTCTCCTGCCCCCGATCTACAGATCTTGACCAAAAGATTGATCCACGTCCTGATAAATTCGCAGATGATCGCTCTGGATGTAACTTATACCAAACTTTTAAGAAATGATGGCATTTACCTGCCGAACCCAGACTTGTTTCACCTGAAAATGAAGAAGAACCGAAAGGAGCACTGGAAAAAGAACTGGAAGAAGAAGGACTGGAAGAAGGAGCACTGGAAAAAGAACTGGAAGAAGAAGGACTGGAAGAAGGAGCACTGGAAAAAGAACTGGAAGAAGAAGGACTGGAAGAAGGAGCACTGGAAAAAGGACTGAAAGAAGATAAGCTGGAAGGAACACTGGAAAAATCACTTGAAGGGGGGGAAGGAGGTAAAGGACAACTTGATAGAGCCGCTCTTGCAGCAGATACATCTTCTGGCTCTTTATGTTTTCCTGCCTCAAAATTTAACAATTCCTCGATAAAAATTTCATCTAGAGACATCGAGTAAACTTCGAAAAGTGCGAAATTTAAATCTGCTTTTGCTCCATACGCGGCAGTTCTTGTACTTCGTCCAGAAGCCTCTTTAACCAGCAACACAGGAACATATTCTTTACCTCGACCACCGCCTTCTTCTTCTGTAAAAATAACAAAGCAATCGCCAGCCGTTTTACTCTCCGTAAATTGAGCTAAATTACTTAACTCTTTCCACTTGGACTCCTTAGACTCTGCTCCAAAAAGCCCACCAAAAAACACCACACCCACAGATAATAAAAACAACATTTTTTTCATTTGTTAATCCTCAAAAAACACTACTATTAAGCAACTCTATGAAAAATACCACAAAAAAAAGTAACGCGCAAATCTTTTTTAAAACAAATAAATCTTGCGAAAAACACATAATATCGTTACAGATAGAATAAACTTAGTAAGCAAAACCTAAAACAATAAAACAACGATGCACTCAACAATATTATGCTTGTTTTTGTAAAAATTGGATTTCGCTTCCACATGCGCCTAACCGTTGCTTTAAAAATTTGCAGTACCGACATGGCCCCTCCACCGGCTTGTTCAATTCTTTTCAGTTCAATTAAAAATCTCGTTAAAAATAACGCTGATACCACAAAAGTTTGACTAGATACCGAAAAGGCCATACCGTGAAAGCTGTATTTAAAAACATCTTTACCGAGAAATACGAAAATGAAAAAGATAGTTAAAATTTTGATTTTTTTGCCGATGATAGTCTTGCCTCATCTCTTGCACACCGCTACTCATAGGACAAAAATTTTTATCCAAGTTGAAATGATTGAAACAGACCATTCAAAACCACTCATTATAGGAAAATTACCCGTCGATGG
>JBHPCE010000026.1:0-12413 GCA_042576345.1 Candidatus Babelota bacterium
GTATGCCGGATGGATCTCTTATCAATCTTTCTGTGAGAAAGATTGAGCAAGTTTGGACGAAAAATAAGTTAATATTACTTATGCCTAAGGATCATAGAGCGGGGGTTTTAGAGATTTCTGCTCAGCAGAAATTTTACGAATATTTGAACGATGATTTGCTAAATGCACAAGATTTGGAAGTTGGAGATATCTTGTTGGGAGTGCCGTTCAGATGTTTATGTGATTGGAATTTTTTAAATAAGCATGGAAAGTCTCCTGCTTGCATGAATATCGACTTTGAGGGTGCGGAGATAGATAAAATATATGTAAGAGAAAAAAAAGGGAGAGAATAGGTTTTGGGATGCTTATGCTATAGAAGTTGACTATCCGAACAATTTTTTTGCCACGAAAGCTACAGATTCTAATCCCGCCATAAAACCGTATAGAGCGTTTTTAGTTCATAATGGTATTCCAGAAATATGTGCATTCGTTTCCTTTGCAGTTGGTTCGGGTGGGGCACCATTAACATTTACCGGGGTTTCTGCAAATGTTGGCGGCTTTGGTGCCGTATTTGGTGGTCCAATTGGAATGGGAATATTTGCATTGGCAGGAATTGCAGGAGGAGGTTACCTTGCATATCAACACTTTGCAAATAACCGTAATGATGAGCGGTGGGAAAAAATAGAAAATTCAGATTCACACAATAAATCAAATAAAAAAGGGAAAAAGCCTAAGAAAGATCCTGAAGATGACTCGGATATGGTAAAGCATTATCGTAGGTTGAATGAAGATGAGTTGAAAAAGGCGCAGAAAAAGGAAGAGTTTAGGGTTAGAGAACATGAAAAAAAACATAGTGATTTTAAAAATGATCCTGATGCCTATGACAATAAAGGGTTATTAAAAAATGTTTCTGAGGAAATTAGAGCAAAGAGGATTTGGGGTCGCCTTGATAAACTCAAAAGAACAGTAATGAAACATAAAAGAGCTGGAAGAGTTATAAGAAGTGTATTGGATGGGGTTACTAGCAAGAACAATAGGTAAATTGGCTATGAGATTATCTGTTATTGAGTTGGTAAGAGTTGGCGAATTGGCTTTTAAAAATGAGAAATTTAATACTTGTGGTGGTGTTTGCCTTGATTCTTTTGAGTTCGATTATTACTGGTCTGTTGGATTTGATTGTATTGAGGACTTCGCCTCTGAGGATCCAAAAATTTGTATTGGTTCTCTTTATGATGATTGGGAAGAGTTGTTGAATGTTTTGACATGCAATAGAGGATTTTCAATAACAGATTTCGAGAGGTTTGGTGAGATTTTGTATTTTATAGGGCATATCGTCGACTCTCGTCCGAATTTTAAGGTCAGTGATAGATGTAGTGAGAAGAGTTTAATAGGTTTTTCTGATCTAAAAAAATTGCTTGACGTTTTTGTGGAGAGTATGAGAAGGAGTGATATTTTAGAGGTTGATTTCGAAAAGATTGGGCTTGAGCGGTATTGGTCGATAAGAAGATGTGATAAATATGCCTTTCAAGATGATGGGTTTATTCCTAAGCCAAATTATTCATGTTTGATTGATGTCTGGACGAATAAAGAGTGCAACGATAATGGACACTGTTTGGCTGATAGCCTTATTAAACTTGGAACTATGATTAGGATGATTGGTGAATTTATATCTCACTCCGGAATGTTGTGGCTAGGATTATAGGTGACAGAGGGGGGCGCTTTAACGTTCTGATGGGCTCGATGCAAAAGTTTCTCGGGTTTCTGCTATTGAGGTGGATTTTATTTTTGATGGTCTTATTCTGAAGTTCTCTCTTTAAGATGTTTATCAAAAAATTCCACAGTTGCTTCGCTGATCTGTTTAACTGCCTTGTATGGATTGATGCTTCCAGTGGCTTCTTTGGTTGCATATGACTTTTCCATGACTGCGTTAGTAAATGCCATGTGTTTAGCGTTTTTTATGGTTTTTTCGGTACACAAATTTTCCATCTCATCACAAAACATTTCAATTTCATCTTTCTGATCTCCATATATTTTTTCATCAAAAGTTCCAGCATGTAAGATCATTACAGGTTTGTTAAATTTTTCTTTTGAAGTTCCAAGAACCCATCCATCCCAGCCAGCGGCCGCCTTAATGTTGTTTTCTTGTCTGCAGGCTTCTATGGCAGTAGAGGATCCAAGGGAATGCCCAAAAATTCCAACCTTGTCGAGATCGATGTATTTTCCGATATTTTCATCATCAGCATTATTCATTTTTTTCAGTTCTTTTATCACAAATTTAACATCATCAACATTTGTGAAAACCTCTGACAAGATTCGTTTCAAAGATATTTTTCGTTTTCTTGGTAAGAAAACTTTTGTGTCATAAACCTTTCTCATTCCTGGAAAAATTGAAAGATCGCAGGAAAATGTGTGGTCTATTGCAACAACTATGTAACCATGGCTGGCAATGTTTTCCAGAAAAATTGAATAAAAATCGGACGACGTTCCAAGACCATGCGAAAAAATAAGCGCAGGCCACTGCTTTTTGGCTTTTGAGAGTTTTGCATTTTTGACAGTGTTATACTTAAATTTTGTGAGTCCTTCTACTGTAGATTTTGTCATACCAAAGACTTTGGATAAGTTTTCTTTGAGTGTTGTTATGTAGCAATCGGTTTTGCGCAGACTTTCTCTCGAAACGTTACTTTCAAAATAACTGTTCGCATCTGCTGGGTACCAAATTTTGACCATAAACTCCCTCTGCAGACTCAGGTCTTGTACGTGAGGGTCGTCTCTGTTTTCATCAACGAAGTGAAGCTCAGTTTTTCCTACCTTGTGAGGTCCGGTTGGCTTGGGAGTTTCGCGAAACATTGAGCTGCCGAAAATGGCGAGCAATGTGAGGTAAGTCCACCGGATTATGAATTGAAACATTTTGGCACTCTGACTTTTATTATTGTAGTAACACCAGTAATCTTAATTATCTATAAAATGCTACAAAATGTAAAGGATCTTTTGTTGTTGTGCACATTAGGTGACTCTTTTAAACTATGAGATGATTCTTGCAGAAGCTTTATCCGTGTTTTTAGTCGTGCCTTTTGGTCATTTGTTGTTAAGCTTTCTTCTATTTTACATAGTTTGTCGACGGGTATTTTGGTGATAAACTTCGTAAACTCATTTTCTGATGAGTCTCCTAAAAATACTTCTCCAAAGGGCTTGATGATAATTAGTCGGTTAAGGTAATTCCTTGTGAAAATATTTCCATTTATAAGGCAGTAGTGCATTATTTTGATCTCTTGTTTTTCGTGTGTACATATGCTGTTTGGAATGAGTCGACCAAGTTTACATTTGCTTGGAGTTTCTTGATGTTTGACCTGACCGTTTGCAAATTCGCTTAGATGTGCATTGAACATTTTATGTTCATAACTAGCGCTGTGCAACGAAATTCCGCATAAAACCGATATAAATGCTGAAAGCAAAAACTTTTTTTTCATGGCGCTCTTTCGCAATTGATTTACAAAAGTTGGCATGAGAAATTTTCCAGGGAATTCTCGTTATTAGTTTCATCGTGACTTGTTTTTTGCACTTTTAGTAATCGAAGAATGTAGCCATTTTTTGATCTCTGTTTGTCACCAGATATTGCATTGATAAGATCTTTGGTTTTTTCATCTTGAGTATCCATGAATGGTGTTGGATGAAAAATTGTTGTGTTATTTAACTGAGAATCGCTGAAAAGATGAGGTGTTTCGGCTTTGTCTAGATATACGGTTAGCTCACGTTCTCGAATTTTAACAACAAACTGAGATTTGTTAACGTTTCCAGAAGCGACAATTCTCAAGTTTGAACTAGAAAGATCGACATTACCAGCACAAGAGATACCTTTCATTGACGACAGCTCGACAGCAATTTTTAGACTCTTTTTTTTGAGGTTCCATAAAGCATATGCGTATTCTATGAGTATGTCGTCAGAGTCGATGTTATAGACAATGCAGCCGTCAGAAAAAATGCCTAAAAACCAGTTTTCATCAATCTTGTACAGTCCCGGAAGAACTATTTTACTGGGTATTTCCTTATTAATTCTGTTTTGCAAGAGTGCAACGCCATCCAGGTCATTTCTGCAGATGTATATTTCTTCATAAGATTCGCCTTCAGACGGTGTTAAGCTACAGCCTTGTGAAGGGTGAAAATTTGTTATGGCAGCGGCGAATGCAAACACTAAAATCTTTATTTTCATATTTCCTCTCTCCTTAAACTGATAACACAGATTACGGGCACCGCAAGGCGCCCGCAGGTTTAGGCTAGTTTTAAGGGCTTACATTATTGAGCAATCAGAATCTTCGGTCTTTTCTTGTTCTGAGAGTTCGTTAAAATCTCTTCTTAGCTTGTTTTCTCGTCTTTTTAAAGCGGTCATTTTGCCAGTGTGATATTTTTTAATGGGGAAAATTTGTATGTTTTTAAAACTGCTAATTTTCAGTTCTCTTTTATTTTTAAGTAGTTTTTTTGGTGTTTTTATTCCTCGATCTATATCTAATCTGAAATTCACTTTCGGTATAGAGATATAAATTATACCGCAGTAGTTGCATATTATTGTTATGAGTTTTCCGGATAAAGTTACTTCATCTTCTTCGAAGGGTGATAGTAGGCTCCTATCCTCGACTTGCATTTTAACAGTGCTGTAACAACATTCTCCGTCTTCGGGTCGTTTCATAATATTAGCTATTATCTTTGCATATTTAACAAGACTTCCATTTTCGAGTTTATAAATTTCTCCGCAGGATTCCTCATCTGTTAGAAAGAAAAAATCATCTGTTAATCTGTAAAATCCGAATTTATCTATTGTAAACGGTGATGGTTCACTTCTAAAATCAATAAGTTTCTCTACCAGTATTGTTTTCAAATAACGCTGATCCTTCTCTGACCAGTGTGTTCCTTCAAGACCAACGTACTCCATGTTTCTGCTACCAGAGGCGTAAGCTGTCGATGCGAGAATTAACAAACTTCCCAAGACTGTGCTTTTTGACATCTCCATTTCCTTTCTCCTTTAGAATGAGATTTAGCTGATATTTCGGAATGGTAGATGAAAAAAATTGACTCGTCAAACGAAAAAAAAAGATTTTGTGATATCGCTTAATTTCAAGGGTTTTAGCTCATAGATAGGCGCCAAAATAAAAGCCTGGTTCGTACAAGTACAGCATTAATATATGGCTAACGACATCTGCTGGAATGCTTTTTTGCATGATGCTTTTTAATTTATTTCCGCAAACAGTTTCTTGCGGAGCAACGTAGTAGGCTACATGGTTACTTTCTAAGCCATAAACAAAGAAAAATCCTTGTGTTTTACAACAAGTGTCCCTATGGGGAATCCTGTTTTTAGCGATGCACAAAATGATATTGTTGTGGCAAATGCTAAGAAGTATAATTTATTTAAGTTACGCTTCATTTTAGATCCTTTAGATTAGCTATAGACTTTTGTTCTAAACGTTCCACTGCACCACGTCTTGCACCTGCACAAGGGGCATTTCCAATGACCTCCGTTATGCCTTTTAATTTCCTCGCTACAGGCTCCACAAACATAATGTTCTGCAAATCCATTGCATTTGTACACCGTTACTTCTTGGCCTGTTGTGCCAGAAATTTTTTCGAGGCATACGGGGCATTCTGAGTCCATAATTTCTTTCATGTGAGCTTGCCATAGGTTTTCGATTTCTAGATCTTTTTGAGTTTGTGGACTTTTCATACGTTTTCGGCGCCTTTGAGCTATTAATTTTAACGGAAGTTTTTTTTCTAATTCTAATACTTCGTTAGGAGTGAGGGTTTTTAGATGAGTGTTTTGTGTGATATTTAAAACTAGGCCATCTTGGGTAAGTGCAATTAGGTGCCCATCAGCTCCTCTTATAAAGATAGTGTTTGTTGTTTCAGAAAGGCAGTAATGACCGGGCTTTAGTTGTGATGAGGTCTCGGAGAAATAGATTTCTATGGCAATATCAAAATTTTCGATTATTTTTATACAAAGAGATCCTTTGCAAAATTGTTCAAAAGTTGCGGTTTCAGGTTTTTTTTCAATTGTGGTGGCATTGTTTTGATATGCGAATGCCATGGATATTAATGTGACTATGGCTAAGTGTTTTTGCATTTGTTTTTTCCCAATTCTAGCTGCTAATGATCAAACATTTGTATCACAAAACTCTGTTTAGTAAAAGATATTTTTTGTACATTTTATGGATTAGATTTTTGCCTATATAAAGTGTTACTATTCTATTTTTTCAGCGTTATCATATTCTTCTTCAATGTTTGCAAGTTTGTACATATGTCTTTGAAGTCTGACGGGACATAAAAATTCTGATCCCAGAAATTCGTATTTATAGTGATTTGTGTTGATTATGTATTTTTTTATAGTTTCTGAAAGACGGAAAAGCCGATTATTTTTGTGGAGGATAGAGCTATATAGTGATATTTGGTGAATTCTGATTTTTCTACGTTTAAATATGATGTCGCTTTTTGAAGATTCAGAAATCTTTTTCTCAAGTTTTATGAGGGGATTCAGGTTAAATTTATGGATGTATTGGCCAATACAGTTCATATTATTGTGAAATGAAAATATTGTTTCTCCGTCGAGATACATAAGGGCCGATATGCTAAAGTCTCCAAGTTTATAAAACAGATACATTTCACCGCGGCTTTGAAGCTGACATTCAATCTTATCTTCTGTTAATGGAATTTGATTGTTTATGTCTTTATCTTGAACGAAAGGTGTAATTTTTCCATCTAAAATGTCATAAATTAAGCGCAGAGCAGACTTTTTTGCACAGGCCTGAGTATCACTTTCAAGATGTTTTATACTACTTTTTTTCGAAACAATTTTAGCAGGGTGGTTTAGGCATGCGTAATTCACCTGCGTAGTTTGTATTTGTGGGAAGATTGGAATAAAAGTTTGTAAATGTGGGAGTGGCATCTGGAAAGGAATCATTGTAGAAAATAAATTCGTTGAAGCAACGCTAAGACAGAAAATTGTTTTTGATATTAGATATCGTTTCATTTTATCTCTTTCTCCGATAAAAGTTTTCAGATTTTTGAGTGCGACGGCTAGCATAGAACTTTGATTCAAAATCACAACAAATGATGCATTTTTTGTCAAAGGTGTTAAAGTTCGGTTCGTTAACAGCCGCTCATATCAAAATTAGTTTGAAAGGTCATAGAAATGAAAAACTTATATGCCCCATGGAGAAAGTCTTACGTGACAAGGCCAAAGGGCGAAGATGCGAAGTCTGAATGCGTTTTCTGCTCAAAGATTTCTGAAAGTAATGATAAGGCTAATTTAATTCTTGCCAGATTGAATAACTGTGTTATAATGATGAACCTGTATCCCTACAATGCAGGGCATCTTCTGATTGTGCCTCATGATCACAAGGCCAATTTAAGCGATTTTACGCAAGAAGTGCGTTCTGAGCTCATGGAAGCGACTTCGATTTCGCTCGAAGTTTTGAAATTGTCATTAAAAGCTCATGGTGTAAATGTGGGGATAAATTTTGGTTCTGTCAGTGGTGGAGGGCTTTCCGAGCATCTGCACATTCATGCAGTGCCAAGATGGAAGGGTGACACCAATTTTTTAGCTGTAACAGGTGAAACAAAGGTTGTTTCTGTGGAAATGAACGAGGTCTACGAGATGTTGTTGAGTGGTTTTAAAAAGGTACTTTGAATTTGGGTGTTTGAATAATGAAGTTAAACAGACTTTTAATTTTATATGTTTTTTTTGCGGCTGTTCCAGTGAGGTCCGCAGGCAGTTTTCAGGAGCTTTGGGGCAAGGTTTCAAGTATTAGGTTTGATAAATTGGACGATGAAGCTTTGAAGGCTTTTGAAAGACACGCAAAACCTGTTTTTGAAGATGTTTTGGAGCCGACAATTAAAGAGGTTTTCAGGGTTTCTCATTTGTTTGATTCAAAATTTTGGACGGAAAAGGAAGGTGATAGCGGTCCATATAAGTGGGTAAAAGCAGCGAAAAGTGAATTTTTTAACAAATCAGCAACGCTTTCTGGGTTGGGAGCCGCATTTTTGGTGGATAAAATTTTAAAAAATATGTTGGAAGAAGGTGTGGGTGAAAAAAACCGAATTAAGCAATGTTTATGGCAGGCGCTTTTTGCCTTTTGGGGAACCCACATTAAAAACAGAGAAAATTTAGCCAGGTTTCTGGCAATTTCTGGTGTTTTTGTTCCCTTGTGGACTTTCTTGAACACTAGCCGCGCAAAAGCTATCGATGAGTGCACTGATCAAAAAGAGCGAGAGAGAATTAGGTCCATTTCTTCATTGTCTTTGAAAATAAGAAGAGCAATTCGAAATACAGCATGTGCAATTACAGCAATATCTTTAGGATATGCGATAAGTGCAGATCCCAATCAACCTGGGTCGATGAGGCTTTTTAAATAAGGCTAAGGGTTTTATCGATTTTCGATATTTTTTTATTGACTTTCATTGTATTGGCGATATACTTTCCAATGTTGCTGTATATTTTATCCCTTTGTGAGGTGTATAAAAAATGAGGAAGTATATTCGTTTTGCCCAGGTTTTGAGTCATATAATTCTTTTCGGCTACATTTGTGGAGCCATTTTTGTTTGGTTTCACGGATCGATGGGGCAAAATCTTTCATTTATTGCAAATTACAGATTTAGCGGAGATTTTCTTGGAGTGCTCGCCGAACTTTCTTTTGAGAGGCGAATGTGCGGCATTTTTTTAGATTTCCCTGGTTTGGTGATTTTAACATTTGGTTGGTGGCGATTTCAGCAGATTGTGGGCTGTTTTTTGCGCGGCGAAGCTTTTTCTTTTCGTGTGGCATCTTACTTTGTATCTTTGGGCAGAACTGCGTTAATTTGGACTGTTTGGGGATTTATTGAACGAGCACTTTTCAGCGTCTTTATGAGCTGGCACAAGGGTTTGGGTAACAGGGTTTTAGAAATTTCTGTTTCTTCTAGAGATATTCCTGGAATTATTATTGCTGTTGTTTTGTTTATCTTGGCTCACGGTATAAAACATGCAGCAGAAGTTGAAAAAGAACGTAAGTTGACGATATAGCGGAGAGCGATATGGCGATTATTGTTCGATTGGACGAAATAATGGCAAGACGGAAAATGCGCCTTAATGAGCTTTCCGAAAAAGTAGGAATTACAGAGGCTAACCTTTCGATATTAAAAAATGAGAAAGCAAAGGCTATAAGGTTTTCTACACTCGAAGCTCTTTGTAGGGTTTTGAATTGCCAGCCGGGTGATTTACTTGAATTTGAGCCAAAAAAGTAGCTTTTTAGGCTGTTTTTCTACGGCTTTTGCCAAACTCTCTCTTCTCTTGTAATTTTAATATGAACGTAGATACCAGTTTTGATTGTTATTGTGGATTTTTTATTTTTGAGGTTGTGCAGGTGTTTAAGAAAATTTTCCAGATTGTTTTTTCGTTTTATTTGCTTTCCAGTGTCACTTTTGCGTTGGAAAATACCAAAATTGATTCTGAAATTGATTCTGAAGGCAAAAAGCAGGCTTCTGAACCTCCAAAATCTATGTATCGAGATTTAAGTCTTATTTTTGGCCAAAGAACTGCTGGCGTTTCAGTTGAAGAAAAATATAAATATTTTGTGAAATTTGGCGACATAAAAGAGCTTGCTGAGAGCAAAGACAAAGATTCTGTAAAAAAAGAGCAGAAGAAAAGCGAGAAAGATAAAGAAGAAGATAAGGAACGTGAAAAGCAAAATCGGGAGAGGGAGGTTTTCAGAACCCAAAATCACTACCGGGCTTTGTATAACTTATTTGCGATTAACGACGAAAAAAGGATTAAAGATGAGGCCGATGAAAAATGTTGTGCTGACGTAAAATTGACTCGTGACGTTTGGCATGACTTGAGGATTTTTGCTGGAGACCGAGGTTCACCTCTGTCTAGCCTTTCTACAGCGCTTAGATGTACTCAAACAAAATGTGGAACAGTGTTTATGGAAAGGCTTTTGTCAAAGCCAGTAGCAGACACAGATGTCCTTAAAAAGCGACAACGTTTTTTAAAACGTTTAATCGAAGATGATGATTTCTACGAATCGGTAAGATCTTTGATTAATAAAATTTCGGAAAATGAGGGCGCATTGCTTGATATGTGGAATGTGGACCCAACGAGAGATTATAAACATCTTTTGAACGATTATATGGGTTTTTACTGGGAACAAACAAAAAAACCTGATGGGAAGATAAAGTGGTATGACCTGTGGGGGCAATGGCAAAATGCCTCTTGGCGTAAAACTTTTGACAGAAACATTATGATAAGCTACTTGGCGCTTACTACAATTTTTTTTATAAAAGCCGCTGACTGGGGAAGTCAGTTAAAGTGGAATTTGTTTGGTCACTACAACAGTATTTTTCCCGGCTGGGTGATGCAGCCCATCGGAAAGTTTTTTTCAAAACTTTCGTTTACATCTTCTAGCAAGGAACCGCCAAGTATTAGTGATGTAGCTGGCTCATTGGAGAGTTCACTAAAAATACTTAAGGGAGGTAAGAAAGTTGAAGGTCTTGAAGAGCAGAAAAATTTTGCTAAAAATATTCAGCATCTTTCGGGCCACGTTAAAGGAACGCGGCCTACGAGCGGTAACGTTTTTCTACGATTTTTTAATCCTGGTTTTGTTCACTGGGTTTCTGATGGTTATAAGGAAGCTTATGACGACATTTTTGTGGGTGAGGAGTCCAAAAATAAAGATGATAAGAAGACTGGCGAGATTGTAAAGCATCCATTTAGAGGTTCGTGGAAATTTCTTAGCCACTCCCGTGAGCTTATGTGGTGTACATTTTGGACTTTTGTAGCGCCATTTTATGTTTTTAGATGGCTTAGTGGTAGGATTAGATCCTACGGAATAGCCTTTAAGCGTGCCTACCAAGAGACTTGGAGCGTTTCTCGTCTGGCAGAAGCGGTAAGGGCTTTGCAGGCAAAAATAGGATCTTTGCCTGATCGTGAACATGGAGCACTTGAGTTGTTCAATCAGCTCAAAGTTTTTGTTTCTGAGTGTGATAATGCTGATTTGAATAGGGCGTTGGAGTCTCTTAAGGGTAAAACTTACAGTCCAGCTTCGCTGACCAGGCTTTACAAAATACTTTTCAGTATCAAAGAGCCTTTTAGCAAGATAATGGAAGCTGTAGGGGAAATTGATGCGTTCTGTTCCTTAGCAACCTTGTTTAGGAAAGGCGGTTTTTGCTTTCCTGTTTACACCAAAACTAAAAGGCCTCATATGCGCATTACCGATGGCTGGGATCTTCTAACAGGATTTGACGGATCTGTTGTCAACGGCATGGAACTTGGCGGTGTAAAGCGCGAACAAAACGCTATAATTTCTGGGCCAAATGCTGGCGGCAAATCTACCTTTATGCGAATGTATTTATTTTCAGCCGTCATGGGGCAGACGTGTGGAATTGTTCCAGGAAAATCATGCACCTTTGCGCCGTTTCATTACATAGATTCTTACGTAAATGTAGAAGACGATCCTGTGGCAAAAAAATCATTGTTTAGAATGCAGGCATATCGTGTATCAAACTTGATACAAAATATTGAAGCTCTTAAGTCAGATCAATTTGCTTTGGTGATTGCAGACGAAATGTTTAGTGGAACAAATCCGCGAGATGCTTCTTGCATCGGACGAGCTGTTGCAAACAAAATTTGCAGGCTAAAAAATAGTATTTGGCTGATTTCAACACATTATCCAGAGATTCGTCGCATAGAGCGTGATTCTGGTGGAGTTTTTGCCAACTTTAAAGTTGGAGTACATAGAGATTCTGCTGGAAAATTTATTGGCTATCCATTTACCATTACCAGAGGCACAACAGAAGAAAGCACAGCCCTTGATGTTTTAGAAACAGAAAATTTCCATTCTGGCATCTTGGACGATGCAAAAAGAATTTTGGGGCAAAGATCTCCTAGTTAAAGAAACTTTGCGCTTATCAGCTTGACTATTCCGCAAAGATGTCTAGGCTGTGTCTCATATAGAGGCTTGATGGTTTTTTAGCATTTCTGACAAGGGAGGGCTTCACTTTTTCAGCTATGGCAAGCAACACTTTTTAGTAATACGTCTTTGGTTATTTGATCTAAAGTGAGGAATAAAAATGAAAAAAAATATCATTTCTATCGCTGCAGTTTTTAGTTTTTTCTTTTTTTCGTTAGCAAGTTTTGCGAGTGAGAAAGAAAAAAAGGACATAGAAAAATTTTACTTGTTAGTTGATTGTGACCAGAAAAAATATTTTTACAACCAACAATCCTCTAGAAGTAATAATCCCATTGAGTTTAAAGATGTTAATGAGGTAATTAAGTTTGCATTAGACGAGTTTGGCACTTTAAGTTCATTTCAGATTTTTGCCAACCCTGAAACGGTGAAAAATATCCCGGTATTCGGTGGGTTAGAGCAGCATTTCATCAAAAGAAACGGGCGTACGAGTTACTTACACCTTGTTCCTCTGGC
>JBHPCE010000027.1:0-12113 GCA_042576345.1 Candidatus Babelota bacterium
AACCAGACCTCTTACAAATGCACATTCGATTGAATACAAAACCGCAGCGAGTAAATAATGGCAATCTGCCCTGCTTGAATCAATTTTCAAAGCTCTTATTAAAAACTTTTCAGCAGAACTCATATAACCAATACAGTAAAAATGCATACTAGCAAGCCAGAACAAAGCATCAACATTTTTTGGCTAAAATTCAAGAACACGCTCCAACAGAGGAATAGCCTGTTTTTCATCCTCGAAACACTCAAAAAATAAAAAACTTTTTCTGACCAGGATTTTTGAATCATTTGGTATTGTTTTAAATTCTTTGACAACTTTTTTTTTCAGATATTGCATCATTCAAGTATATAAGGCCTGATGTGTAACCCAAATTTTCCATAAATTCCTCGTAAAACTTTTCGGTTCTTCTTGTATAAAATCTTTTTTTTTCTAATACGTTTTCAGCTATAGAAGCTTCTTTCAAAGCCAATATTGCACCTTCAATATCATTATTGTGTAAAAGTGAATGTCCAAGATTAACATATGCTGCAACATACGTAGGATTTTCTTTAACATACTCCACAGCTAATCCAACTTCACGATCAAAAGAATAAGTAAAAGAATGGGCAAGTAAACACTGAGTATCAAAATTTTTATCATCCAAAGACACCGCCTTCTCCAGCGCCCATTTCGCCCTTTCTTCATATGAACAATCCCAAAGGTATGTTCTTCCCAACCAATAGTAGGCCTCTATGCTTGTCGGATCAAACTCTATAGCACGTATTAAAGCTAATTCTGCATCCCTTGGCCCTTCGAAAACAACGGAACACAAGGCTCCAAATTCAACCAACGCATCCACATCATCAGGATTCCGCTCTAGATAATTTTTTAGTTTCTTGAAACTTGTAACATCTTCTTCAGTCCCAAAGTGCAATATAACACCAAAGCTTTTGGGTAAACCTTCATAAACGTTCGCCATTGCCCTCCTATTAATCAATTAAATTTCCGTAGGCCGTACTAATCAAAACTTCACGTTCATTTAATAAGTTCATAGATGTTTTAGTAAACAACCTGAAACCAACTTCTAAATTGCCTATTACAGAAGAAAGCTCCTTAGAAGCACCTATAAACTCAATTCTACCAGCGCGCCATAATTGGAATATTGGAGGACCAAATTTACTTATAATATCGTCAGTAATCTGTACTGCCAATCTACACAAGATATTTCCAGAAGTCCCGAAACTCTTTGCAACTTTCTCAAAGTCCTTTATCAGTGTCTGCACTAATTTCATCTTTTCATATAAATCTTTTCCTATCAATGAAGGATTTTTAATAAAAACATTCAAAACTTTTACCATATCTCCAAAATTACCAGTTCGCTTTGCACTTTTTATTCCAGAAATTACTTGATGAGCAGTATTAGCTGCATCACCAAAGACTTTTCCATTGTTTAAATCGATTTCTATTGTCCTTATAATGTCGGTTGTTCTCCGAAGACAACTACACGCATTACCAATCTCCTCAAAAATCTTTACCGCCGGCCTCCCGACAATCCCAGCATATGAATACAACGTTTCCGAAAGCTCATAAAAATTGTGTTTTAATGGCCTAATTACATGATTCCATTTGTTGCCATATATATCGCCCAATGTTTTAAAATCGATTTTAAGTGAATATGCACTAATATTATTTATTATTTCCTTATTTTCAGGAGCTGTTTCCAAAATCTCATGCAAAACACTTTGTTGGTACCTTATTGGTAAACCCAGAACAGAACTGACATAATTACACGCACATCTCAATGCTCCCACAATACTTTTTTTTGCAACATAATATCCTCTCCTGACCGTACTCACGCACTTGCCAGCTTGTTCGTAAACCCACTCTTTTGTATCTTTAAAAATTCCGAGAATCTTATTTTTATCTTCATCCGGCCCACCAGGTCCGCCGGGGCCTCCTGGACCTCCACCATTCTTTTTAGACTCCTTGTTTTTGTCATCATTTTTGCGATTAACTCTTCGGTTTTCCTCACTTTTGTGAAGTTGAATTTCCCGAACATTTTGCAGCTTTGATGTCTCTATTTTTTGTCGATTTTCAGGATCTGGAAGAGCTCTTTCTTTAGGTGTAAGTGAAAGTGCTGTGCTTGGTGAGGCAAAAAACCGTTTTGCCCTGATTAGCGAGTTGAAAATTTGAAAAAATGATGCCCATTTTTTTATGCATTCTTTGCATCTTGAGGCTGGAAAACCACACAGATCTTTGTTGGCTCCGCATGCATCACACTCCTTGAAGAGAGGTAGATTTGGCCGCTTGGAATGCCAAGATTCATAATCTGGTGCCTCTTCTGGGTCTTTGAGCGTTCGCAGATCTGTCTTTTTCAAAACATCGTTAAAAAGTGCCCATTTGACCTTGTTCTTTGGCACAATCCGCCTGTCGGGACTGATTGAACTTTTAAACGAAGATGTAGAAAGTGCCGCCTCGTCAACTTTTTCGAGAAGATACGGGAGTTCTTTTTTCTCCTTCCCAAAGAAAAGGCGTTTTAAACCCTTTTTGACCAAGTCACATCCAGCACGAAATAAATACGATGCTCCAGATGTAAAAAGCGATCTTAAAAAATTAGCGGTCAAAGCCTTAAGATCTGTTGAAAGTGGGAAATAAAACGAAAACCTGTGTTTTAAAAGACTGTCGGTATCAACATTAGAATCAAATTGAGAATCCTGGCTGCAGTTAAAAGCCACGTCCTTTGTAAAATCAAGCACAAATGACGAATCCCGCACACTCGGCTCGTCTACAAAATCGCTCGGCCTGAGCCATCCAAAGTTGATGAGACCATTTACGGCCCCACCCTCTCCAAAAACTTCTTTGGCCTCTGCACCAGAGGTGATTTCAATATCATTTAAGATGCTTCTGACATGAGCCCTCTCGCCCCAGTCAAAATTTTCATAAGCCTTGTATCCAAGCCAGGCTACACCAAGAGCCAAAAATACTATCGCACCAGCCGTCACAGCTGATCCCAAAGCTGGTGCCACAGCTGCAGCTTCCATCAGCGTGACAGTCATAACATCGCCATTATGAGCCAACAAAGGACGAGGATTATGCGGTGATGGAGGATAGCACTCATCCGCAACAAAAAATGTATGGGGAAAATCTAAGACTAAATTATAGCTTTCACACGAACCTTCTCTGACAGGCCTTTTTGACAAAATCTCTACCGGATAAACGCGATTGTAAGTTGTATTTCGAATGTCGGTAAAAGTGTTTTTGCAAGTCACATATTGAGCTTGAACCCAATCTTTTTTAACTGAGTCATAAAATTTCTGCTGTGGCGAGGCAACAACAAAGCGCTCGGCGCCTCTGATATGCCGTTCGATTGGATACCGATTTCCTTCTTTTAAGGAAAATTTGAAAAATGTTGGAACTTTGATTTTTTCAATTTTACGAACGGGAATATCGACCCTGTCTCCGTTGGCATGACAGCCAACCACCAGATCTCCAACCTTTAAACTTTTAATTTGTTCCCACCGAACATCATTTCCATCTGCGGGAACAGCAATTCTGGCGGTTCCGGGAAAACCAGCACTTAAAAAAACGGTGAAAATAAAAGAAAATGAAAAAAACAAAAGAAATCGCCTGGAAAGCCCCTGCTGCACAAACCTCTCCTCTCTTTAAAGGTTTATTTAAACAGAAAATGCGCCGTGATTATTACACTGAAAAGGCCCCAGATCAAGACCTAGGGCCAAAATTAAAAGTATCAAACTTTTTATCCGAAAAATTTCAAGCAATATCTTTTATATCTTCATCAGAACCAGGCTCAAGTTCATCATCTTGCTCGCCCGGCTGGTCCTCTCCCTTATCCCCAGGTTCCGTTTCAACTTCTTCTAGCTCAACCTCACCAGGCTCTACCTCAACTTCGTCGACACCTGCCTCGTCAGCTTCTTGCTCGGCTTTTTTTTCTTCTAACATCGTCTGTATCTTTTTCTCGATCTCAAGCTCTCTCTGCCTCATCTTTTCTTGATGATGACGTTCTTTTTGCTCTATTTTTTCTCTTTCAATTCTGATGGCCTCACGTGCTACACGAAGCCGTTCCTTTTCACGCATGGCCTCGTCGTAACTTCTACGCTGAACCTCAAATCTTTCATCCTGAGTTAAAGCCGTCAACGCTTCTCTGCAAGTCTCTAAAAACCTCTCACAAACAAGCTTTGTGGCAGCTAAAAAGTACCCATCTATTTCCCCGGTAAAACCCCAGGATACACGGTTCAATAACGTTTTAAAATCTTCAAACTCAACCTCGTCCAATTCCATTCTAATTCTCAAAAACTTTGCCACAGCACTTGTTAAACCAAGAATATAGTTCAACTTATTTAAATTTTTTCGCAAATATTCTCGCGCTTTTAAAAGAGGGTAGTCGAAATTTACAAAATGTTTCTCTATCTCATCTACAACAACTATATCAAGGGATTTTTTTCCCAGCATCGGGAGAATTATTCCATCATCTATAATTTTGGAAATAAATTCGCTGGCCTCCCTGCACTGAGATTTGGGAGAAGATTCACCCATGCTCCAATACAAAATTCCACCAAGCGCCATTGCAGCGCCTACGCAGGCAATTCCCCTGTCCTGAAGACCTCCAGGCACCGCACAACCGGCGATAATACTTGCGGCAACTGCTCCCACTGCAGAAACCACAACCCGCTCTTTTTCACTGCAAAGCCAGTAACCATTACAACGAAAAGAATGGGCAGAATTTGAAAAAAACAAAATCAACAACAAAAAACGTACAACAAAGTATCTGGAATTATTCATTCCTCTCCCCTAAAAACCTATACCACCGAACCTGATATCCACAAATTTGTGATGAAGATATCAAGTTAGTAAGTGGCAAGTCCAATCTCGCTGTATGTTACTTTTCTTTTTTTGTCTTTTTTGTCTCTCCATCCTTGCTTTCAGAAACATGTTTTAGACCAAAAAATTTGCGATATTCGCCTAAAACATCATCTTTTAATTCAACATCTTTCTTTAATATCTCTCTTCTTTTGGCAACTTTTTCAACAGCTGTTTTGGTAACAGATATCACCTTCAAGAGCTCGTTTTTGTCGACTTCATGACCAACGTTTTCACCATTCTCTACTTTCCTTAAAATCATCTGATATTGCTTCAAGAACATCATGTTTTGAATATAAGCAAATTCACACGCCACAACAGCTGCTTCTACGGGCAATTCCTTTGATTTAAGATAAACATCGATTTCATTAGAAAATTGCTCATCAGACCTTATTTTTGACTGATCCTGACTTTCAAGATCACCCAATACAACTTTCAATAGGCCTTGCAATTTTTCAGCTTTTTCTTCGTAAGCTTTACGATCTTCTTCGCTTATTTCACCGCAACATAACTGCTTTTCAAGATCATTTCCCAATAAACCGCCACCAAGAGCGAGATAAGTAGTCAAACCAACAATCGTACCTAAGCTAAAATCTGTAAATCCGTGGTATACATAACCCTTCCAACTATCAAACTTTACACCTTCTCCAAGTTTGCCACTTTGCCCAAACCATCCCATAAAAATAGTAGCGCCAACAAATGAACAAAGAGCTATACACTTCTTAGCCGAATTACTTATCGCTTCGGCTCGGTTGCACGAAAACATACCCATACAACACACAAGCAACATTGTCTTTTTGGCAGAAGAAAGTTTTTTCATTAATAACCCCTATGAATTTTTTATCAAAACAAAACATGTACTGGCTTTGAGATTATCCCCACGGTAAAGCACTTTGTCAAATCGCTACTTTAAAAGCACAAGTTTTACGATCTCATCAAACGTTGAAACAAAATGGATTTTAATCCCGGTAAACTTGTCTTTTACCTCTTCCCAATCCTGCCTATTTTCTTCTGGTAAAATTACATTGGTAGCACCGGCAACTATTGCACCAAGAACTTTGCCTCGCACTCCACCAATTGCACCAACGTGACCATAAAGATCAATCTCCCCAGTCATCGCCCAGTCACCACGAATCGGCCTTTTTGTTGCAGCAGAAAGAATTGCTATCGTGGTAGCAGCACCAGCAGATGGGCCTTCTACCCCCCAACACGGGGTGTGAACGTGTAAGTCAAAATTGGTAAATATATTTTGGGGAATACCAAACTTTTTAGCATTTCCTCTAAGATAGCTCATGGCTGTGTTTGCAGCATCTTGCCACATATCCCCTACATTTCCAGTAATCTTTAATCTACTAACTTTTAATTCGCCCTTTCTCGGAACAAACAAAGCTTCAACCTTATGTGCATTTCCACCAACTCCATAGCCATCTACGGAACAATATGCCAAAGCATTAACAACACCAATCCTGGCCCTGCGAGAAAGCTTGTCTCTTCGATTGCGAGAAACTCCCAAAAAGTCCTTTAATCCGTTGCAATGCAATGAAACACTTTTTCCCTCAAGTTCAAATCTTATCTTTTTCTCGTAAAGCTTCTTTAACTGTTTTTTAAGACCACGAACACCAGCCTCAAACGTGTAGTCCTCAACTATTTTTTTCAATATTTGCCTGGAAACGTTTTCCTCTTTCGAAATACTAAGTTCAGCCAAAATTTCCGGAATCAAATGCCTTTCCGCTATTTCAATTTTTTCTTCAAGTGTATACCCAGACAAGTCTATAATTTCCAATCTATCCAATAACGGTGCAGGAATTACTTTTTTACTGTTGGCCGTTACAATAAAAACTGCTTTGGAAAGGTCAAATGGCACACCCAAAAACGAGTCCACAAACGTGTGGTTCTGTTCTGGATCTAAAACTTCCAAAAGCGCAGCATAGGGATCACCATGGTGGCTAGAAGTGCCAAGCTTGTCGATTTCATCAAGAAGAATCAGTGGATTTAATACTCCAGAAGATTTAAAAGCTTTAATAATCCTCCCTGGAGCAGAATCAACATAAGACCTTTCCCAACCACGAATCATGCTTTCATTCCAAACACCTCCCAAGGAAATTCTTTCGAACTTGCGGCCCATACAGCGCGCAATTGATTTTGCAATAGAGGTTTTTCCCACACCCGGAGGTCCAACAAGACATAAAATCATGGGAGATTTTAGATTTCTGTTGCCAACAGCCAAGTAATCCAAAACCCGCTCTTTCACATCTTTTATACCATAATGATCTTCATCTAAAATTTTACGTGCTCTCGGCAAAATGCCCTCACATTTTAACTCTTGCATCTTGCCCCAAGGCAAGCTCAAAAGCCATTCCAAATGTTTTTTACACGATGCCCGCTCAAGCCCATACGCAGAACGAATTTGCTCTAAATCACGCTCAGCCTCTCTACGAGCAATCTTTGAAAGTTTGAATGAATTAAGATCAACATTTACAAGTTCTTCTCCATATGGCTGAAAATCCTCGGATTCACCCTCGACCATTCCCTCATTGTGCAACACAACATTGCTACCAAGAAGTTTTCTAATTCCTTCATCATCCAAGCAAGGCGCAATATCTGAAGACTCAAGAACTCGCCTAGCTTCCAAAAAAAGATCAACCAAGGTTCTTGCAAAGTCCTCAATGCCTCTCCCAGCAACATACTCACGTAAAATAATTTTTAGTGCCGATCTAGAAATATTTGAATTTTCGAGCGGAAAACCAGACATTCTCGCAGAACGCTCCACCAAAACTTTTTGAGCAAAGTTTATTTTGTCTTCCTCAGAAATTTCAGATATATGAAAGTAGCTAAGACGTGAGCGAAGCTCCGGGTGAATGGAAAATAAATCCTTGGCAGAGCAAACAATGAATGAGCAAGACAACTCTGGAGCGGAACCGAGATATTTGTCCAATGGAGCAGAAGAGTTGTCTAAAATTTCCGCCAAAGTCTCTGCAGTTTCCACTGGAATCTCGTCAACACGATCCCACAACATCACGGGATTACTCGCTCCAACGTCGTAAAAAAGGTTTGCAAAATACCCTGGACTGCGAGCTCTGCACGAACCAAAACCATCAGGCTCTCCTTCAAAATCAACTTTATTGTAAGTACCCTGAAATTTTGCTCGTACAAACGGCCTGTGCAAAACGCGTGCAATCACGCTGACAATCCAATCTTTATCAGAAGAATCTGGCCCCACGATACAAAGAGTCGGAAGCTGCCTTCCTCCCAGAGACAATGGCACAGCTTTTGTCATGCTGTTTGCAATGACATACAAAAAAATTTTATCCACCAACCCCTTGATTCCAGCAAAATTAGCTTCCAATTCAACCTTAAATTGATTCATTTCCTCATCACTGAGTATAAAATTATTTTTATCTTCCCAGGGGTAGTTGAGTATAAACTCTACATTATCCTGCAAAACGGCTTTTTCATTCTCATTTTTTGCAAACGCAACCTGACCAGCCAACTTCCTTAAACGTTTTTGTGAAAAAAGAGGTACCCCCCGTTTTTTAGCTTCCTCCATACATTTTTCTATAAAAGAATTAGCCTCCAAAGAAGGAAGTATTTTATTCACATAAATTCCGGAACCAGTACGTGATACTGTACTAAAAATTGCATGCACAACTTCTCTGACAAATATCTCTTTCCAATTCAATCCAAAACAACGGAAACAATGAAAAAACGAAAGCAAAAAAATGAACACCCTGAAGCTTAAAGCCTTCATTAAACTAATCCCCTTTACATGAAGAAGCCCTGCGGCTTTTGTCCGCAGGGCTGAAATAAATTGCAGCCGGAGTTATTTTATTGAATTATTGATGTAATTGCCATATCGAATACTTAGTCAATCAAAACAAGTCTGACTATTTGCTCAAAGTTGGACACAAAATGAACTTTGATTCCAGTCAACTGATCCTTGACTTCTTCCCAATCTTGTCTGTTCTCTTCTGGCAAAATAACATTTGTAGCTCCAGCAGAACGCGCACCAAGAACCTTGTCTCTAACGCCACCAATTGCTCCAACATGTCCATACAAATCAATCTCACCAGTCATAGCCCAATCACCTTTAATTGGCCTTTTTGTAGCGGCAGAAAGAATAGCTGTGGTCGTTGCAGCACCTGCAGATGGCCCTTCCACGCCCCAACACGGCGTGTGAACGTGAAGGTCAAATTTACTAAATATATCTCTGGAAATTTTAAATTTCTCCGCGTTTCCTCTCAAATAACTCATAGCTGTATTCGCAGCATCTTGCCACATATCTCCAACATTGCCAGTAATCTTTAATTCATTAATCATCGATTCACCCTTTCTCGGAACAAACAAAGCTTCAACTTTATGCGCATTGCCACCAACACCATGCCCACCAACAGTAGTGTATGCCAGCGCATTAACAACACCTATCCTACCCTTACTTGAAAGCTTCTTTTTTCTATTTCGAGAAACACCAATAAAATCTTGCAGCCTTGTCTCATCAAACTTTAATGGCCCTTTGCCTAACAAGATTGCTCGTGCAAATTTTTCCCCCAAGGTTCTAATTCTTTGTGTAAGAACACGCACACCAGATTCGCAGGTATAACCGTCTATAACTTCAAGCAAAACGCTGTCAGACAATCCAAACCCTTTACTACACAGATTTAGATCCTTGATTACCTTGGGAATTATGTGAGATTTTGCTATATTCAGTTTTTCTTCGGTTGAATAATTTTCAAGTTTTATAATTTCCATCCTATCTCTTAGCGGAGCAGAAATTTTATCCAAGTCATTGGCTGTTGCAATAAACAACACTCTGGAAAGGTCCAAGTGCGATTCAATGTAATGGTCGTAAAATCTGTTGTTCTGGTCTGGATCCAAAACTTCCAGTAAAACAGCTCCAGGATTTCCATTGTGCGATCCGGTACCAAGCTTGTCTATTTCATCCAAAACAATTACGGGATTCGCGCTCTTTGCAGCCTGTAAAGCCTTATATATCGCCCCAGGCTGAGGAGACTGGTATGATCTAGCATATCCAGCCAAACCAGCAGAATCGTGGATACCTCCAAGGGCTATTCTTTGAAACCTTCTTCCCATACTTTTTGCAACTGATTTTGCAATTGTTGTCTTTCCTGTTCCAGGAGGGCCAACAAGGCATAAAATTCTACTCTGACTGTTTGGATTCATTTTTCGGCTTACAAGAAAATCTAAGACCTTCTCTTTAACTTTGCTCATACCCAAGTGAGATTCGTCCATGAGCATTTTTGCCTTTTCCAAGTCAATGTTTTCTTTATCAATTACAAGATCGCTACAACCACCACCAGGAAGTCTTGCTGAAAGCGAAATGGCTTTGGGACCAAGATAATCACTTAAATTTTTAACAGAAAACTTCGGAATATCCTTTTTATCCGCAATGGCTCTAGCACATTTTTCACACAAAATATTTATTTTCGCTGAAAGCGACCTAATCCCATCTTCGGAAGTGTAATCTTCTATAATTTCAAACAACACATCGTCAGGAAATTCAATTCCACGCCCTTCCAATCCAGCCTTTTGTATTAATCTTGGAATGATATGTTTTTTAGCAATTTTTACCTTTTCATTAGTTGTATATCCAGAAAGACTTATTACTTCCATTCTGTCGAAAAGAGGTTTTGAAATTTTACTCAAATCATTTGTTGTTGCAATAAATAAAACTTTGGAAAAATCTATCCCTCCAAGTATTGTCGAAGACGCAAAAGCCTTATTTTGAACCGGATCTAATAACTCCAAAAATACTGATGTTGGATCGCCAAGCGGACTACCCATTTTGTCAATTTCATCAATCAAGATAACAGCGTTCGAACTTCCAGCCTTCTTAAGAGCAAGTATAAAATTTAGCTTGGCCTCATCTGCAGAAGAAATTCCACCGGCTTGAATCAACGCAAAAGGCCTTCCAAGGCTCTTTGCCATAGAAGATGCAAGAGTTGTTTTACCGATTCCAGGAGGCCCCTGCAAACACAGGACTTTACCGGAAGGCTCTTTTCTTAAAAACTCTGCTGAAATAAAATCTAAAATCCTTTCCTTAGCTTTACCAAGACCCTCGTGCTCAGAATCCAAGATCTTCTTTGCATCATCAACAGAAATATATTTAGAAACTTTCCCAGCTTTTACAAACTCTTTTACTTTGGGCTCTCCTAGAAACACAGAAAGATTGTCTTCAGTAAAAACGGGTAATGCACGCTCTTCCGCAATTGCTCGAGCAGCCTTCATGCACAAAGTTTCAACATGCCTTGTCAGGCCTCTAAGACCAGGCTCTGGTGTATAATCCAAAATCATCTTTAAAAGAACATCGTCAGAAATCTCAAAACCCTTTCCATCCAAATTCATTCTTGAAATTGTTCTAGGAATAATTATGCTCTTGGCAATAACCATCTTTTCCACAAAGGAATATCCAGGAATCTCTATAACATCCATCCTATCTTTAAGTGGCTCTGAGATACTATCCATGAAGTTTGCTGTTGCTATAAACAACACGTTGGATAGATCTATTGTTTTCCAATAGTGTCTGTCAAAAAATTCCTTATTTTGATCTGGATCTAGAGCCTCCATCAAGGCTCCCTCCAACTCAGGCTTGGACAATTTATCAACTTCATCCAAAAGAATTACCGGATTAACGCTACCAGAAGAGATAAGAGCTCTTGTAAATAAACTCGATCGAGCACTTTGGTAGTGTGGCGCAACTCCACCTAATTCTCCAACATCTAAAATGCAACCAAGTGAAATAACAGCAAACCTGCGGCCCATACAGTTTGCTATGCTTTTTGCAATTGATGTTTTGCCAACACCAGCCGGTCCACTAAGGCACAGAATCGGAGGTTTGCTATCGGGAGAATTTTTTCTGGAAGCTATGAAATCCAAAATCTTTTGCTTAACAATCTCCATACCTATGTGATTTTCATCCAAAATACTTTTGGCATGATCTAAATCCAAATTATCTTTTGTAACAACGAGGTTATCCAACCCCTTCTTTGAAACATCTTTATTGCTACTATGATTCAAAGCTAAATTTGCAGCACCAATCACAACAGAAACGATAACCGTCACAGCCGCAAAGCTTCTGAAGCCATCCCAAAGCTGATTAGCCACAGGTGAAGTTTCAGTATTAAAGAGTTGCCCCCCAAACAGAAGAGCAATTAATAAAAAACCATTTCTCCGGGTATTAGTATTCATCAAAACATCCTTATTTACACCATATATAAACTATTCAAACCATACCACTCAAAAAC
>JBHPCE010000028.1:0-12027 GCA_042576345.1 Candidatus Babelota bacterium
GTCGTGCCGATGGAACGCTGATGGAACTTACGTAGCAATCTGTGGAGCGCTGGGAACGGGAAGCAAAGATGTGAGAATTTACACTTTCACGGGCGGCGACACGCTGACAGAAGCGGCAACAGCAGCGCTTAACGACTCGGTTGTCCGGTGCGTGGCCTGGCATCCACAAAGCAGCTTTCTGGCGTTTGGCCTGCACGGAGATGGCGGCAGCAACTACGACCGGCTGCAAGTCTTGAGCTTTGACGGCAGCAGTTTGACAGCGGTTGACAGCGTAGACTTCGCTTTCAACGTCATCGAGCTTGCGTGGAGTTCTGACGGCCGGCATTTGGCAGTTGTGGGCGACGGCGGCACCAACAACTTGCGACTTTACAGCTTTGACGGCCAAAGTTTAACGGAGGTCACAGATGCGCAGAAAGCCTACGTTGCACAGCTCAACAGTGTTGCCTTTAATCCTCAGGAAACAGTGCTGGCCACCTGCGGAGCAAGCGGCCAGTTTGAGTGTTACGAAGTTGGGAGGTTAATTACACCAAATACAGTGTTTTTTTAAATTTCCACGATCACAAGTATTTTCCAGATATTTATGCATTAACCAATTTACCCTTGAGCATTTGTCACAAGTCCATAATACTCCCTCGTCACTGTAAATGGAATAATAATTCATTTTGTCTTTACTGCCTTTGAGGCAGGAAGAAAAAATATCTACTGCAATCGCTTCCATGTCTTTTCTCAATTCTTCTTTTACGTTAATAGAAGCATTTCTTGCGTTAGTCAGTCCGCTAATTACCATTTCTAATTTCTTCTGTATATCTGTGTCAACGTCAACAAGTATTTTATTGTATAAAGCTATTGCTGCTTCAAGTGTGCTTTGATTATCTGTTGTTTTATCCTCTGCTCCCCGAACCTGCACAGCTCCTGCTCCCATAACCATCATCAAAGCCAACAGCATTTTTTTTATGTTTTTCATGTTTGTTATCCTTTTAAAAAATGAAAATAAACTATACAACTGACCTGTGTTTTCCGTGTTGTTTGTGTTTGCCCTCCATGAAGTTTAAAAAATGGACAGATGTTTAACTTTAGCAGCTGCAAACTTTTTGCTCTTTGTTTTGTTTCTATGTGTGGTGCTGGTGTCGCTTAGTGTCGTTGGTCAAGCTCTTTTTCTGTTTTTTCTACCATACTCACAGAAACTTGATGGGTCAACTTTACCAACTTTTGCCGTTGCGTCAACGCTGAATATATAGACTTTTGAGAATTTCATACACATCTTCTTGAAATTTGATTTTTGTTGGAGGTGTTCCGGTGCGTGTACATTTTTGCCTGATGCACACGATTTTAGGATCTTCTTTTTTTACGGTGACAAAGTATTCGTCTGCGGTTTTTTCCTTAAGATTAAGGCGTATCTCATTTTGAGAGTGGAGTGGGGTGGTAATTTCATAACTCATGGGTTTCAGCGGTTGGCCAGCAAGATTTTTTGAAAACTCTTTTTTCAAAAGTGACTCTACAATTCTTTTGGCCACGACTTTTTTTGGTTTGCCCACCTGGATAAACAAGAATTCAAGAGGTCTTTCCTGAAGAAATTCCATTACCATGTGGCATATTTCCACGGGTGATTTTTTCCATGCGATTAGAACAACCTTCAGAATTTCTCTATTTTCGGGATCTAGGTCTTGGGCAAATGTTTGTTTTGCCGCACAAAGAGCAGATAATAAAAATATTGCGTACATTTTCTTTAAAGTGTTTTTGTTCACACCAGCTTCCTATTTATCATCCCAGATCGAGTCTGTGATGATAAATAGGTTAAAATATACACCATGACACAATCCCAAAACTTTTGAGGAAAGTTTAGATCCACAGAACATGATGTCAAGTTTACATTCAAGCTTCACATTATGTCAGGGGCTCAGACCATTGAAAAATACAGCCTTTCTGAGCAATTCTGCTTTTGCCGAAAGTGTGCTTAAAGCAGGGGTAAATGTAATGGTCAAAATTGAAAATTATTTTTCTATAAAAAGATTTTGTGTGTGTTTGGTGTATTTGTTTTTTAGTACAAATATTTCTTGCAAAATTCATCTTTCATCGGAGCTTTCTTCGATAAGTTTTGATAAAAGTTCAGAAAATACCACGCGCTCGCAGTTCCGGTATACCGACGGTGAGCAAGACATATTCTTGGAAGAAAACAGCCATGCTTTAAACAAGTTGCAGCTATGGTTTGATAACAGTTTGGGAAATACAAGTGATTCTCTAAAATTTGGTGATCCAATTATTGGAGGGAATCTTTCTGCGGCTTATTCAGCAAATTATTACACAGATGCCCAGTGGAGCCCAGATGGTGAATATTTGGCCTTGGTTAACAAACAGGCTAGTACAACAGAGCTTTTAATTTATCAACTTGATACCGCTGCGTATAATTTTACCCTTTTATGCCAGGCTTCTTTTTCAACGGCTTCAATTTCTTTTTGTCGTTGGTCGCCAGACGGTCGTTACATAGCTCTTTTGGCAAGAAGCGGCGGAACTCCGGCTTTTACAATTTATTCTTTTAAGGGTGGAAGGCTTACAGAGCTTGAGGGCTGCCAATTAGATTCCACTGACAATCCCTTGACGCCACCAACGTGGTCTTCTAACGGCGAATTTATAGCTTTTTCCAGTACAGATGCTGCTTCTGACACAGTGTATTTATATAAATTTGATGGCATTCAGTTGACTGAAGAATCTTTTGCCTCATCTGAACAAGATCCGAACCATGTTGATTGGTCTCCTTCGGGAAAATTTTTGGCTGTAGGGTCTAACAGTCCGCTTTTAAGGGTTTATTCAATTGATGCAGATGGTTCAAAATATCTGGCATCGGCGCCACCCGATGGTACAGAGGATATTGAAGGTTTGCGTTGGTCGCCAGACGGAAGATTTATTGCGGCTATAACAATACAGCAATCTCCTGACCGTATGCGCGTTCTTGTATATCGTTTTGGTGGGAATTCTCTTGATTTGTTAGACCAAATTGCAATTGGCTCTTCTGTTACAGATGGCGCACAGTGCAGAGTTGAGTGGAGTCCCTGTGGAAAATACATAGCATTCGATTACGATTTAGAAGCTTCGACAGATTCTGCAATTGAGGTTATCAAATTTGACGGAGAAAGGCTGACAGCTCTTCATGGATGCGTACAGGCGCTTTCGGGTAGGCCAGTCTATGGGCTTTCTTGGAACAAAAAGTATCCAATAATTTCCATGACAACGCAGGATTCGAGTAACACATATCTTTATTCATTTTATTTTGAATCAAGTGGAAAGAGTGAATCACTTGAGCAGCTTTCTGGTTGTAGTAAAGTTTTTTCGCCCGGGTTTCAAGAGGCGGACTGGAGTTCAGACGGTAGATACTTGGCTGTTGTAGGTGAATACAACAGTGGAGACACAACTTCTGGAAGGGTTTACGAACTTATTGGCTCAAGCCTTGTTCAAAGAGACACCATAAGTCACGGAAGTCACCTTTTTGGGGTTGGATGGCACCCATCCGGAAAATATTTAGCTGTCAGTGGAGACGATGGAACTGACAGTAAAAATATCAGAGTTTTTTCTTTTGATGGATATGATCTGAGCGAACTTTCTGGTTGCGCCATTGCTCAGACAGCCGAAAACTTGTATCAACTCGACTGGCATTCGAGTGGAAATTATTTAGCAGTTGTTGGTTACGATAATCTTTTGAAAATTTACACATTTTTAAACGAGACTTTGACAGCTGCGGGAAGTTACGATGCCAGTGCAGACCTTCGGTGTGTTAAATGGCATCCGAGTGGAACTCTTCTTGCCGTTGGGGGTAACAGCGTTCTTCGGGTTTTGAAATATGATGGTTCAACAATAAATTCAACTCCTGTAGCATCATTTGCCGTTGTGGACTGGGTTTACGATGTGGACTGGAAACCAGACGGAAAGTATTTAGCTTTTTGTGGAAGTTCTTCTTTAACCTATGAGGTTCAGGTTTTGTCATTTTCTGGATCTGTGTTGACTGAGTTAGACGATGCTCGTTTGATTGTTTTATCAAATGGAGATTACGGAATCCGATGGATTAAAAATGGAGACTATCTGGTTTTTACTGGAACTACTACTGATTATTATGATATTGAAACATATCAGTTTATAAATGAAAAATTGCATCAGGTTACAGATTCCTGTCTAGATTTTAATGGGATAGGGATGAGTATTGCTTACAATCCCATTGAAAATCTTGTTGCTATAGTCCATGACGGTTCGCCTACAGATGGATATCATCTTCATGTTTATCACTTGGACGATGGTGTAACTCTTCAGGACAGAAAGGCAACGTCGGAAAGTTCTAAAGATACAATTCTTTCAAACATCATGGACGTTTCAACAAGTGTAACAGCGCATTCTAATGCTGTTGTTCAGCTAAAAATTGAAAATTCCGTTAACTTAAAAGGCTTTTTAGACAGTGACCAGACAGGATCTAATGTTTTAAGCGATGTTGCATTCAATACTTTTGCTTGGTCGGATGATGGAAAATATGTGGCAGTTGGTTCTGACGGCGTAAGCGGAGGGCAAAATATAAAAATTTATACGAGTGACGGCGCAGATCTTACAGAATTTGATGGTGGGACATTTGATTTTACAACCACAGCCACGGTAAAGGCCTTGGCATGGCATCCTTTGGGAACATACATTGCTGTCGCTTCGCGAACAACATTTCCAGATGACTCAGAAAAAGATGAAATTCGTTTGCTTCAGCTCACAAGCACGGGGCTAGAAGAAATTGTTGGTGGAAATCGTGTTGGTTCTGGTGAAGCAAGCAACGTGGAAACTTTGGAAGATTTGGCTTGGAGCCCGGATGGAAAATTTTTGGCAAGTGCTGGATATGGTCCATCTGATCAGGCAAAAGTTTATGGTTTTGACAATGGTTACACGCTCAGCGAGCTTTCTTCAATTGCAATTGATTACGGTTCAACAACAACCGCATATTCAATTGACTGGGCTACAACAGGAACTTATTCAACCATAGCTTTGGCGGGAGCCTCTGGTGAGAGTAGTGACAGAGTTCAGCTTTACTCTTTTGAATTCGACAGCTTGTCTTCCGACAGCTACAAAACAACTGCGATTAGTTTGGGACGCTTTGGTGCGTGCGAAGATCGGTATGACGTTGCGTGGTCGGATGATGGCCAGTACCTTGCGGCAGTGGGCGGCAATGGCTCTAGTGGTGCCGAGACAATGGCGTTTAAATATTTTCCAGAGACCGGCGTTTTAAGCCATCTTTGGCTTTGTGATTTTACTCACGGTGGAACTTTAAAGTCTGCAGCATGGAATCGTGATACTTCAAAATTAGCTGTTTCGGGATACACGGGGGAGGGTGGAGTTCACACACGAATTTTGGACTTTAAAAACAGTTATTCGTTTGACGAAGTTGTTACGTGCAGTGTTTCTGAAGAACAGGTTCCCGTCAGATATGGTGATGTTATAACGCTAAAGCATGCTGAGACAGAAAAATTTTTGGCGTCCGGTTATCATGAGTGGTATGGTTCTCTGCCAAATTCTGACGGAACGTGGTTTATCAAACAAGTTTCTGGAGTTGCCACTGAATCTGTGCGGACAAAATGGATTGTCAAAGGTGCGCATGCAGCTTCTGACCGTTGGAATTGTAGAATTGGCGATGTTGTTCAGCATGGTGACACTGTCAGGTTGGAGTCTGTTGAAACTAGGGGGAATCTATTTTCGGACAATAATTACTTGCCTCCAACATCAACTCCAATCGGCTCATATCACTGGGCCACATCAAGGTACAATTTTTCATCTGGACAGGGAATTTCTGGCAGTGGTGACGATTTTGTTCTGGCCATAGTTGGAGGTTCTTCTGGTGATATTTTGCACGGCGGAGATTCCATAACTTTGCAGCACAACGACTACAACACCTACTACCTTTATTCTCACGATGTAACGTTTGCTGTAGAAGATGGGGGTTCTTACACAGAGCAAGAAATTGCTACATCCACCACCGCAGGTGACAACAGAAATTGGACAATTTCTGCGGTTGATCCACAAGGTTATCGTGATGTTGTAGACGGCGGTCTTGGAGGTGGAGCAGCAAGATCTGTTTTGTTTAGTCCAGATGGTTTTTATCTTGGAATTTCAACGGCGCCAGATGATAGAGGTTTTGGTTTAAAAATACAGCCTTTAGATTTCAAGAGCCTTAAAGATTACACACTAACAAGTTCTGAATATCCGCGCCTTGGTGTTAGTGATTTTCCTAGATCTAGAAGAGTTTTTGATGATGCAAATCTTTGTCAGTGGAGTCCAAGCGGTACATATCTTGCCGTCACGGCTGGAATTCCATCTGGCTCAAAAGTAAGAGTTTTTGAATTTGATTCCAGCGATGAATCTTTGCGCCTGGTAGATGAGTATGACCATCAGCACCCAATAACATCTCTTGATTGGCATCCAACGGGAAATTATGTGGCATTGGGTGGTCATTATTCGCCGGGATCACCCGCTTACAGTCTTAGAGTTTTGTCTTTTGACGGCAGCGCTCTTGCAGCACTTTCTGGTTGCAACGTGGCTCTGACAAATGCTGGAAGTGTAGACATTGCATGGCACCCGACAGGTGATTATCTTGCCACAACGGGAGAAAGCACACTTTCCGTTTATTCATTTGCCAGTGACGCTTTATCTTCAGAAGACACTTTTTCACACTCATCAGAAATTATAGACGCTGTTGCTTGGACTCCAGATGGAAGCAAGGTTGCAATAGCTGGTTCACACCATAGTTCGGACAGCTGCAACGTGAGGGTTGTAAGTTTTGATGGCGCATCTTTGTCTGAATTGACAACAGCTCGTTATGAGCTTGGAACTGTGGCCAGAGCAAAAAGTTTGGCTTGGTCTAGCGATGGAACAAAGCTTGCTCTTGCCGGTTGGGGAGCGGACGATGGATATGAGGGAAGAGTTCTTGCGTTCAACGGTTCCACACTTGCAGACATTTCTGGCGGGGGCGCCAAGATTGAAAGAGGTGACAAACTTTATAAAATCGCTTGGTGGAAAAATGACTCATACGTTGTAACAGCTGGTGCAAAGGGCGATGGTTACAATGTTGAATGCTACAGTTTTGACGGCACAACACTGTCAGAAGTTCAGGGCATGAGAAAGGATCCTGGATATTCGCTTGGGTTTTCGATAAATCCGGACGAAACCTACATGGCAGTTTCAACAATCACAACTGGGGACGACTACAACGTTAGGATTTATCCCCTACATTACGAAACTTTAGAAACCGCTAACAGCAACGCGTTAAATGCTTGGGATACTTTAGACACTTCGGTTGGGGGTTTAGACACTCTTGGAGAGAACACAAGCAATGTACTTTTAAGCAACATAGATTTGTATACAGAAAATTCCAATCTTCTTTCAACTTTAAGTCGTAAACAAAAAGCAGACAGCAACGCGATTAACAAACAAAATATGGAGTTTGGAAGAATTAGCGGCCTGGGTGATCCACTTTCTGGGCAAGCATTGCCAAAAGCTCCCGGGAATTTGGGAACCGTTGTTTGGAACAGCATTGGTTCTTACATTGCAACTTATTATTCAGTTCCTGGAACGGGAGACTATGCAGCCGTTTATTCATTTGATGGGCAAGAATTTGAATATGTGGCAACCTCTGATCTTTATGGGAGCAGCGTTGTTATACAGGACATGGACTGGCACAATGGTGGGCAGTACATTGCAGTGTGCGGGACAGGCACAAGCAACACTGTGCAGATTTTTGAACTCGAAAATGGAACTTTGACAAAGACAGATTCAGAAAGTGGTGGCGCTGCAGACTATGACTTGTCTTGGCACCCGGACGGAGCGTTTTTGGCTGTCGGTGGGGATTCTTCTGTGACTCCACGCGTTTATTCTTTTGATTCGAGCACGGGACTTTTAAATTCAACTGCAGTTGCAACGGCAACTCACGGTGCAGATGTTTATGCAGTTGAGTGGAGTGCAGATGGAAGATATCTGCTTGTTGGTGGTACTGCTTCCAGTGGCGTGAGTGCAAGAATTTTTGAGTTTGACGGGCAAAATACCTTGACTGAACAAACCGACTGGCAGATTTCCACAGGCGGAAATATTGTTGAAGCTAAGTGGCGTCCAGATGGAAGCCATGTGGCACTTCTTGCTTCTGGCGGAGGAACGCTTTACGTGTACAGTCTCGATTCTGCTGGTACAACGCAAGTAGACACGGTGACTGGCGGTTCAATTTCTGGCTTTTCTTGGTCCCCAGACGGAAGATATTTGACTCATGATTCGCCAACGGATGGCATGAAGGTTGAGTTTTTTGATGAATCTTCACTTTCAACAGCTGTAGATAACACAAACGCTCTTTGGGATTTGCAGGGAGCGTTTTTCAGCCCAGGTGGAGGCTATATTTTGTCTACAGCGCCTTACGAGTCTTTAGGTGATTATCAAGATTCTCACTTTGTTTGTTACCCGGTGCAGAGGGATTCGTTTGCAGAGACAAACAGTTGGGCAATAAAGTCGATAGACGACGACGCTGCAACACTTCAGACTTTAACACAAACCAACAGTTCAGATATCACAACGGCTGTTACAGGTGTTGATGCGCGTGTTGGAACTGCAGAAACGGACACTGCCGCCAACAGCACAACGCTTTTGAACACTGCAAACACGGTTGGGAAATTTATGTCCGCAAGGTCGCGCATAGAAACTGCTCAAACCGATACGGACAACAACAGTTGGGCATTAGTTTCTTTAGACGAATTTGAAGTTGCAAGCAGCAACGCAATAGGCACAGCGATTACAGGAACAGCGCTTACACCTCAAACAGTGACGCTTAACGGCGTTGCAAGCCAAACAAATCCACTTTACGATGAAACAATTGGCTCGGACACATCGGGGGCAAAGTTATTCGCCCTTGCAGGAACAAAACCTATCGCTGTACCCAACTCAGACAAGACTGTCGTTTGTATGATAGAAAACACAACAGACGGCACAACCGTGTACCATTGTCAAGATGTAATTTCAAGTACTGTAAGAGACTTCGGAAACGTCAGCGACGGCGCTATAGCCGCAATCGCTGGTGGCGTAGCAGGATCGGACACATACGCGTTTGTTGCTGCATATGCAAACGGTACAACTGATTTTCTAACAACTGGTGGCACAATCAGAGCTTTCAAAAGAGACACCACAAACACACGACTTTCATCAATCGCACAAGGTTCAGATAAAGGTGTGATGAAGGTTAAAGATCCTACACCTGCAGATGCTTACAAAGAAGCTGAGCTTTTTGAGGATGCTTACGCTGGAGATGGTGTTAGTGACATTGTTGGTACAGACGCTGAGATCACAATAAAATACGTAAAAGATATGCATTGGGATCCAACGCTTGAGCGATTATTCATAGGTTTAGAGATTGTTAATGATAACACCGTAGTTGCCTATGCAAAACTAATGGGACTTTTAGTTGGAAGAATAGCGTCAGCCACAGACGCTTCAACATACACAGGCGTTTACGAAGGAGATTTGCTCATAGAAGGAGCAGTTCCTCTTACAGCAATTTCTTCCACAACAACTCTTACAAATATTGTTGGAATGAATTCTGTTAATGATTTGTTTGTAAATAAAGTACGAACAATGCACACATCTTGTGGTGGTGCATACGTTATTGTTCAGGTAGATAAAACTAATGTTGATGACACTAATTTGTCACGTAAAATCTTTGCGCTTCCAATTGTTAATGGAAGTTCAGCCACAGATATTCAAAAAGGAAAACTTGCAAAAATAACCGCTTCAGGAAATGTTTATACAGCAGATTTCGACACTCCAGCTGGTGCAGCCGAACTTCTAACAGGTAACCACGACACTGGCACAGATGACCTTGTCCCTGCAGTTGTTGGTGGTGGTATAGCCGTTCCAACGGCAGCCCAAGAGTCTGGTAGCATTGTTGATATTCAAGTTGTTGGTGACACCGTCTTTGCAGCTTCAACTTCTGGTGGAACAGGTGAACTTGGAATTTTTGCAAGTACTGCCATTTTCAGCACAGGCGGCACAATTCAAGCATGGACACCATGGGAACGCGTGGGTGGCATTTATAAAGAGGTTTACAACTTTACAATGGACACGGCCAATGGAAACCTCTGGTACGTCTACAAGACAACTCATGCTGCTGACACGATGGCCATCAACAACTGGACAGGTGGTAACGCCACAGCAAGCAATGGTATGGCCGACCTTAAAACAACCGCCGTTGTTGGTATCGACGCCGCCCTACCTTTGACTGAAGGTGGCGTTTACTCAGCAACCCACTTTGGATGCATGACACCAGGACTTTACAACGGTGTTGGTTTTGCTGGACACTCCTGGGCTGTCTTTACCGGCAACCATCAGGTTGTAGCAGCTCGAACAGGCGGTGGAGACTATGTGAACGCAGCACCAGAACTTCTGCCAACTGTTCCGACAGATGACTACAGCGCAACATACGTCAAAGAATTCACAGACGCAGCACTGGATGAACTTGGAGAAATTTATTGCTCAGAGTTTTCTCGTGATGGCGATGTTGCAGACACAGGTTGGTTATTTGTTGGTGGTCAAAATGGCCTTGCCGTTTGGAGTGTGGATGCAACTGGAGCAGGATGGGCTGCAGGAAGTGGCCTTGCTAACGTAGCAGGTCTTGGAACGGCAACGTTTAAACGTTTCACAGACTTGCCAGGCCCCGTTTATGCCATGAGGTCGGACGGTGTTTATCTGTATGTAATGACAGACAAGAAACTTTACAGAATAACTCTTGCGGCTGACAAATTTACACTTGCAACGCCTCAAGGAATCCTTTCTGATACCAATGATATTGTTATGTATGAATGTGCTGCAGACGAGTGGATGCTGTGTATGGAAGCCGTTGCTGGAAGCAACGACACTGCGGCTGTTGGTGCCCGTGGTTACATAGCAACAACAAAGGGCCTTTATTACAGAACCGACTGGAACGGCACCGGTGCATCATACGACACAACTGCAGAGTGGATGGCGCTATGGCACGCTTCTACCAACACGGTAACGCTGCCAACCGGAATGGGCCCAGTTCTTGGTATGAAGTTCTTGAAGGGCGCAGATGCAGCAGCTACAGGCTCTGTTGTCGGTAACCTTTATGTTCTTGTAGGGTCTTTGGTGCAAGATGCAGCAAGGCTTTATAGGTATGCGGTCAAAGGAACAATGGCTGCCAGCAACGGGCTTGTTGAGGTAACGGTTTTGGATGACAGTGGAACAGAAATTTTCACTGTGTCTGATACAACAGGATTACAAACGAACTTTGGCGGCCTAAGATATAACAACTTGATAAGCGGTGTTGCTCTAACAGGTCTTTCCAAACATCTGGGTAACAGCACTTTCTTAAAGACTTATCCGGTAAGCACAAGCACAACGCCAACACAAACAGATGCTTTGTTTGACCTTGCGCTTGAACGCGAACCAATGTACTTTGCAGATCTAGTTCACAACCCTGCAAATGGATGTCTGATTGCTGCTGGTAATTGGGGTGTCAGGTTTTTAGAATAGGTGATGGTCGGGGGGAGAATTTCTCCCCCTCACTCAAAAATTTCGTGGATAATTCGTCAAAATGTTGAAATTCAGAGGAATAACGTTGAAGATTGTCGGAGCAGGGATGGTTTTAGCCGGCTCTCTTAAGTGTTTGGGAGGAACGTAAGTCATGAAAAACACACACAGGTTAATCGCGCTAGGGGTTTCACTGTTTGGTATAACAGTGCCTTCAACGCCGTATGCGCATACCAACTTTGGTTTTGCGCACGACTCTTATCTATGGCAGCCACCAATCGCACAGGTAAAAAATGAGATAAAAATTGTCAGCCCAGAAGGAGTAGAAAAAACAAAAATTGAATACAAAGATCGCTACAAAGTTAACTACGGTGTCAGCATGGAGTACGGTTTTGACGCAGAGGGTCTGGACAGTGACCAAGAAGTTGTCGAACCACTAAGAATCTTCGGCGCAAACGAATCTGCCGTCAACATGTTTTTAAACGAACCAGAAGGTGC
>JBHPCE010000029.1:0-11321 GCA_042576345.1 Candidatus Babelota bacterium
GTGCGATGATTTTTTTCGGTATTACTCTAGTTGTTTCTGCAATTGTTTTTGTGTATAGGCTTTTATTCTACATCATTATGTGAGAGGGAATTTATTGGCATCTTTATATTGGTTTTAAAGCATGGTCTTTATGCGCTTTGGAACGGAGAAAGATTATGCGTTGTTGGATGAGCTGGAAAAGAAATTAAAAGAAAATCCTGATGATGTTGATCTTCTTATCCAAAAAGGTGTTTTGTATCTTGATGCAGCTGAAGATGATGATCTAGCCTTTCCGCCACCCTCTGTACAAACCTCTCCTCTCTTTAAAGGTTTATTTAAACAGAAAATACGCCGTGATTATTACACTGAAAAGGCCCCAGATCAAGACCTGCAAAGATAAGAAACAAAAAAAAGGCGCCGCGGTTATGCGGCGCCTAACGATTGTGTAAGTCAATCGAAATTAACTAATAATCTTTCCACTCTTGATAAGTTTGTCGTAAGCCTTGCCAAGAACAAAAGCAACAATCAGCCAACCGCCCACAATGCCTAAAGATATTACGCCGCCCATTGTCAGCAATGTGCCCATATTAGCCTTAAGAGCCTCATTAATTCCTGAGCCAACAGCCTTAGCTGTTCTTCCACCAAAAGCATCTATGAAACCTTTAGCCTTGAATTTGACGTCTCTACTCGTCGGAATATAAAGAATTTCTTTTACTGGATTGTTCAAAACGTAGCTGAATGCCTTGATCGCAATCATTGCAATTGCAAAAACCGTCAGCTGAGGATGTAACCAAATCGCTAAAATCGTTAAACCAACAGTTGCTGGATACCCAAACAAGCAAAGCCTTACACCAAATCTGCGAAGAAAGAAGCTGGTTCCAAGTAGTACAAATGTAATGGCCACAAAAGATTGCATTTGAGAAACCCTGGCAACATAAGAAGCCATGGCTTCTGCAACATACACTTTTGCAGTCATTGTTTTAAACTGAAAGTCGACAATTGCACCGACCACTTCGTAAACTGTTGCCACAACAGCCACACCCATCAAAAATGGATGAGAAGCAATAAGTCTTAGTCCCTCCAAAGCTCCTGTCTTTTTCTTTGGCTTTTCAACAACGGGTTTACCGTCTTCATCCATTTTTGTTTCATTGCAAACTAATAAACCTGAAGGCGTTGTTTTCATTAGATATTGAATAATTATTGGAATCAGAACTATTGAGATTGCCGCAATATAAAAAAGATTAGAAAAACCAAGGAAAGTTGCAGCCTCTGCAACAAGAGATGCCCCAAGAAAGTTTCCAATTTGACCAGCCAAAAAGACAATTGGATAACCTTTTTTAGCTGATTCTGTTTTGGTAATGCTCGAGACAAATGCCCAAAACAGAGCTGCGATAATCAAGCTTCCAAAAAATTCAATCGAAACGTAAGAAACCCAGCCAAGAGTGTTTCTTAAAACCATTGTTGTTTCTGGAGTTATCATTGAGTATGAATATCCAATGAGAGTATAAAGAACTGTAAAAAACCCACAGAAAACCCAGAAAAGCTTAGTCTTCTCGAACCAATCACTGAGTTTGCCATAAAGAGCAATTATTGCCGGAAGCATTATGAAAGTAAGCATTTTCGCTCTTGGAACATACTCAATACCAACAAGAGTATTAAAAAAACCATCTTTTATGGTTCTGAGCATCCAATAAACACCAATTATTATAAAGAAAGAAATCCCAAGAATTCCGAATTTCCGGAGCTCTTCGGCACTAACATCACCCCAAAGAGTGTGTGTAACGCCACTCAAAAGTTTTCTTAAAAATTCACCCAACATACCGGTTGCAGCAAGCATGAACAGGGACGCCACTCCAGCTAAAACTTCTAAAATCAACATACCATATTTCGCCATCATCGCTAGCATGCTAAATACCTCTGATAAAAACAAAAACAACTAAAAAAATACGTATTAAACTCACTCAAAAACCAAAAACGGTAGTCACGTCACTAGCCTATCCTTTCACGATCTTTAACAATGCTATGGTAAACATATCCAACAGCACCCGCTATAAATACCCAAGTACCAGCAACTCCAAAAATGATTCCACCTAAAGCTGGAACTGAAGTAACCGTTTTATTCAGCGCTGAACCAACCATTTTCGCCGACCTAATTCCAAAAGCCTCAATCCACGCTTTAGATTTGTATTTTACATCAGTAGACGTCGGAATATAAAGTACTTCTCTTGCTGGCTTATTAAGCGTGTAGTGAAGAGCCTTAGAAGCGGCAACCACTGCGGCCACTATCAACACAGAATTACACATGATTGTTGCCACAAAAGCACAAAAAGCCAAGAAAATCGGATATGCCATAAGTGAAAATCTTATTCCAAATTTTCTTTGAATAAACGATGTGCCAAACAACGCAAAAAGAACCGCTATAAACTGCGTAACTAGAGAATAATTGAAAAAAAACAAGTGTCTGACAGCAGCATCAGTATAGCCAATCTCTACAGCACGATATAGCCTGTAAGAAGTCAAAGTGGCAATAATTTCTCTGGAAGCAGTGATGGCAAAAATCCCACCCACATATGGTTTACTGAAAAGCAGCCTTATTCCGCTCATAAATCCAGTTCGCTCATAAGTTCTCACGCCCTCTTCTGCTTCTTCTAATGTCATGTAACCGACCAAATTTTGTCTTCTGACAGTGTGCATGGTTTTCCAGACAAAAAACGCAAAAAAGGGTAACAAAAGAGACGCAATCAAAGCTACGACAGACATTTTTCCGAGATAACTACCGCAAGTTCTAGTAAAAGCATTTCCTGCACCAGTGAAGAAAAAACCTCCTAACTGCGAAGCAAAGACTACAAGTCCATATCCTCGCTTTGCCTCACCTGGATATGTAATGTCGTTAATAAACGCCCAATAAGGCGCAACCGTCATGACATCAAACGCTTCTGAAAAAATATAGAAACCCCAACCAAGCATTGTCGCATCAACAATAGATCCCCGGGACCACATAAAAATCAATACTGCAAAGAAAGATCCTACAAGGCTAAGCATTCCCGAAATTACGTAAAGAGTTTTTTCCCTGGAAACCCAAGTGACAAGCGCAGTGTATATCAGAGTAATTGGTAGGCAAATAACCAGAGACAACATCTTTACATTGGGCTGAAACGCACTACCAACAGTGTTGATGAAAATGCTGTCACGCAGCACCCTTATGGGCCATTGCGCACCAACCAGAAAAAATGCACCAACGGAAAGATAGAAGAATTTCCTTGCTTCATCACCCTTTAGATTTCCCCATAAGGTTGACACAAGTTTTTCTATCATTATTAGGCCTAACCCTCTTAAACCGACTCTCTCAACAGTGAAAAGAATCTAAGAAACAAAAACACATCCGTATCTTTTCTCATCCCATAAAACAGAAAAACCCCGTGATATTCCACGGGTAATAGAGCCACGAAAACAATCATTGCTTCCAACAAAATCGACTCCACAACTTAAGTGTAACACTCACTGTAAACGCGTCAATTTTAAAAAACATTAATTTATCTGAGGCAGGTGCTCCTTCCAAAGCAAAACTGTCACCTGACTATTCTTTTCGACAATTAATACTCCACCAGGAATAGGTTCTGAGTGATCTAAAAGCCCACCACTGAAATATGAAATTGTACTTCCACTGCTTAAAATGGAAACCGCAGGTGCATGCCCTGGCGCTACAACAAAATCGCCAGTTGGAGACTTAACAGACAGCCAGTCTGCTGAAATTTCTTTGCAAGAAGCATCGGATATAATTTTTACATCAACCTGATTTTTATCTTTATACATAAATTAGCCTATAGCATTAGCCGCAACTTTTGTCCTTTCTTGGTGCCTTTTTAAAACTTCTTCCAAAGTGCCTGCCATATAAAAATCCTGCTCGGAAATGTGATCACACTGACCAGACAAAATTTGTGCAAAGTCTTTTACAGTTTGCTCTACGGAAACAAACCGCCCAGGAATATTGGAAAATTGCTCAGCCACAAAAAACGGCTGCGTGAAGAATTTCTGCACCCTTTTTGCTCTATCAACAATTACTCTATCTTCCGGAGAAAGCTCTTCAATTCCCAAAATTGCGATTATATCTTGAAGCTCCCTATATTTTTGCAAAATCCTTTGAATTCCCCTTGCAGTATAGTAATGCGACTCTCCAACAACAGACTCTTTTAGCGCTGCAGAAGACGACTCAAGAGGGTCAATTGCAGGATAAAGCCCAGCCTGTTGAAATTTTCTGGACAAAACTGTACTGGCATCCAAGTGTTGAAATGTTGTTGCAGGTGCAGGGTCTGTGTAGTCATCAGCAGGAACATAAACAGCCTGAATCGACGTTATAGAACCTGTCTTCGTACTAGTTATTCTTTCTTGTAACGCTCCCATCTCAGAAGCCAAAGTCGGTTGATATCCAACAGCAGATGGCATTCTGCCCAAAAGCGCTGAAACCTCTGCTCCGGCCTGCACATATCTAAAAATATTGTCTATGAAAAGAAGCGTGTCTTTTCCGCTGTGATCTCGAAAGTGCTCTGCCATGGTAAGACCGGTAAGCCCAACTTTCAACCTGGCCCCAGGCATGTCACCCATCTGGCCAAAAACTAACGCCGTGCTGTCTATGACACCAGATTCTTTCATTTCCAACCACAGGTCAGTACCCTCACGAGTTCTCTCGCCAATACCAACAAAAACTGAGTATCCGTGGTGCTCAATGGCAATATTTCTTATCAATTCCTGAACCAAAACAGTCTTTCCAACACCTGCACCCCCAAAAAGCCCTACCTTGGCACCTTTCATGTAAGGACACAGTAAATCGATCACCTTTATGCCTGTCTCGAGAATAACTTCACTCGTTTCTTGCTCCGACAAACTTGGTGGTGACCTGTATATCGACTTGATTTCAGCACCATCGATCGGAGCCCCACCATCGATTGGCTCTCCAAGAACGTTGAAAAGTCGCCCAAGCACAACGTCCCCAACAGGGGTTTTTATAGGCTGACCTGTGTTAAAAACCGGAAATCCCCTTGCAACGCACTCGACAGGATCTAGCGCCACACAACGCACAACACCATCACCCAAATGCTGAGCTACCTCAAGATTAATTTTTATGGGATTCTTTTTGCTACCCTCAGGCTGCTGCAGAACGAGAAGATTTCTTATTTTTGGAGCCTCTTTGATTTTGAACTGCACATCAACTATAGCTCCATTAACGCGAAGCACAGATCCAACGCTTCCTTCGGTCGGCAAGCCGGATTTACTCGAATCCGGGCGAGCTTCATTATGACTTTTTGACGCCTTCACTATCAGCTCCTTGCAAACCAAACAAACGTTATAAATCAGCGCAAAACAAAACTATTGTAACACTATTCATTTGTAAAGTAACGTATTATTCCTCATCAATAACAGCAACAGGAAAGACCTTCGCTAAATTCCACAACCTCATATAGAACACCATTGTTGTAAAAAAAAGCCATTGTGTTTTACAATAGGAATGTCGCCTCGTTGTAATATTGTAAACATTAAACCCCTGGAGGGAAAGATGAATAAAAAAAAGATAATTGCGGCAGCTGCCGTTGGTACAGCAGTAGTAGCAGCATTTTTAATTTGGAAACCTAAGGATGTTTCCGTCGAAACAATTTCAAAAACCGTTTTTGACACCAAAGACAAAACAGAGCAACTCATCGACTCGCTCTACGGTTCTGCCTGGGGAACTATAAGTCAGGAAGAAAGACAGAAAATAACAGATGTTGGTGGAGCACCTGTATATGGAGAAATAACATACGAAAGCTCAGCAATTGTACTAAACGAACTTAACCTGAATAAAAACGACATATTTTACGATCTTGGAAGTGGCTTGGGTAAATTTGTAATCCAAACCCACCTTACAACACCAGCAAAAAAAGCTGTTGGAATAGAACTTTCACCAACCAGGCTTAAAAGAGCAAAAAAGGCTCTGGTAAAGCTTAAAACCCTTGGCAAAGTCAGAAAAGGACAAGAAATAGATTTCCTGTATGGTGACATTGCAAAGGCCAATGTTTCCGACGCAACAGTTGTTTTCATGTGTTCAACGTGCTTTTCTGAAGAACTCATGACCCAGATCATCAACAATCTGGCCAAGCAACGCAAAGGCAAAAGCCTCAAACTTATCTCACTTAAAGAATTGCCTAAAAATCCACATTTTAAGCACGAAAAGGAAATTAAACTACACATGTCCTGGTCTCCTAAATATGGCAGTATGGTCCGCTTTTATGAACTTAAAAAGCCAGGCGAATTATAACATTCTTAATAGAGCTTTAAATCTTACGAACTGGAAGTACGCCTAGACCACGTGTACAATAAATTACTATCATAGTCATTGCACACGTTACGGATACATCAATTCTACAGCTTCTTTGGATGCTATATTTCGCAAGGAGACACTTATATGATTACAAAATTCGCGGCCAAAATTTTTGGAACAAGCAACGACCGCAAAGTAAAAAAACTCAGGGCTAGAACAACACTCGTAAACGAATTAGAACCGAAAATAAAAAACCTTTCGGACGAAGAGCTTTCTGCCAAAACTAACGAATTTCGACAAAGGATTTCTCAGGGAGAATCGCTAGAAAGCATCCTTCCAGAAGCTTTTGCCGTGGTCAGAGAAACCTCTAGGCGTAAAACTGAAATGCGCCACTTTGACGTTCAAATAATGGGCGGAATCGTCATGCACCAAGGAAAAGTGGCAGAAATGAAAACCGGAGAGGGAAAAACTCTTGTAGCAACTCTCCCTCTTTACCTAAACGCACTAACCGGAAAAGGTTCTCACCTTATCACAGTCAACGATTATCTTGCACGGCGTGACGCAGACTGGATGAGTCCAATTTATAACCATCTAGGGCTCGAAGTGGCCGCCCTGCAAAATTCTATGGGAGATGAGGACAGAAAAAAGGCTTACCAATCCGACATTTTGTACGGTACAAACAACGAATTCGGATTCGATTATCTTCGGGACAACATGAAATTTTCTCTCGAAGACTACGTGCAAAGAGAGCGAAATTTCGCGATTGTCGACGAGGTTGACTCAATTTTAATAGACGAGGCTAGAACTCCGTTAATTATATCTGGCCCCAGCGAAAAAGGTGGAAATCTTTACACTGTTGCAAACAAAATTGTCGCTCCAATGAAAAAAGATGACGACTACGAGCTGGATGAAAAGGCCAGAACTGTACTTCTTACAGAAACTGGCGTCGACAAAGCAGAAAGAGCTCTTGGCGTAGACAATCTTTATGCACCAGAAAATATTTTACAGCTACACCACGTACAACAGGCACTCAAAGCACATGCTTTGTTCAAAAAAGATGTTGACTACATTGTTACCGAAGGCAACGTTTTGATTGTTGATGAATTCACCGGAAGGGTTCTTCCAGGAAGGCGATACAGCGATGGATTACACCAAGCCTTGGAAGCCAAGGAAAGAGTAAAAGTCGAAAGAGAAAATCAAACGCTAGCAACCATAACTCTTCAAAACTACTTCAGAATGTATGACAAACTTGCCGGCATGACCGGAACGGCAATGACCGAAGCTGCTGAATTTCACAGAATTTACAAGCTTGATGCAGTTTCCATCCCAACGCATAAACCGGTTGTCAGAGACGATGAAGACGACATCGTATTTTTGGTACAGGAAGACAAATATAACGCTGCTATAGCAGATATAATCGACTCCAATAAAAAAGGACAACCAGTTCTTGTTGGCACTGGATCTGTAGAAGCCTCAGAGTTGGTAAGCCAGCTTTTAACGAGAAATGGAATTAAACACAATATTCTGAATGCCAAAAACCACGCGAAAGAAGCGGATATTGTAAAAGAAGCTGGAGAAAACGGAAGAGTTACAATTTCCACAAGCATGGCTGGTCGAGGAACCGATATCAAGCTTGGAGAAGGAATCAGAGAACTCGGCGGACTTAGGGTAATCAGTACAGAAAGACACGAAAACAGAAGGATTGATGACCAGCTTCGTGGGCGAGCTGGACGCCAAGGAGACCCTGGTTCAAGTAAATTTTATGTATCCCTAGAAGATGACTTGATGCGCATTTTTGGTGGAGAGCGACAAAAACAGCTAATGACCCGTTGGGGCGGAATGGAAAAAGGCGAATCCATAGAACACGGCCTGGTAACACGCCTGATACGCGGCAACCAGGAAAAAATGGAACGACATAATTTTGATATCAGAAAACAGCTTTTGGAATATGATAACGTAATGAACCAACAGCGTAACGTCATATATGAATATCGACACGAAATCCTAGAGGGACACGAAACACTCCTCGGGCTTATCAAAGAAATTGTCGCTGAAGTTGTAGAAAACATATTTGGAATGTATGCACCGCACAACCACTGCGATGATGAATGCGTATCTCAAATCATAAACAATATAAGCTCTATGACAGGCATTGAAGAAAGTGATTTAAGTAAGCAAGACTTTAATACCAAAAATAGCTCGGTTTTCTGCACTCAGATAATCGAATATCTCTGTTACACATACGAGCAACATAGATCAAAGTTGCCTGAAGAAATGGTGTCTAATGCAGAAAAGTGGGTCGTTTTAGAGATAATCGACTTTGCATGGAAAGCTCACCTACAAAACCTTGATCACTTAAAAGAAGGAATTGGACTTCGTGGTTATGGTCAAAAGAATCCGCTTCACGAGTACAAAAAAGAGTCCTTCGACATATTTGCCCGAATGATGCAACAAATCAAATGGGATATAGTCAGAAGCATATTCAAACTCAGAAGCTCCCACCTTTCTCAGGAGGCAATAGACAACATTGAACGTGAAAAAGAAAAAGAATTGTCTGAGATAAAGGTAGGCGGAGACGAAACTTCCGGACAACAAACAATCAAACGCTCAAAACCAAAAGTAGGTAGAAACGCGCCTTGTACGTGTGGTTCCGGGAAAAAATATAAGCATTGTTGTGGCAAATGATAACTTTTTTAAAAAAAAGTTTACTTTTGTTTGACATCACTGATACATTGTGTATCCTTTGATTATTGGTGCCAAAGATTATGTGGACGCGGGGTAGAGCAGTCTGGTAGCTCGTTGGGCTCATAACCCAAAGGTCGCTGGTTCAAATCCAGCCCCCGCAACCAAATTTCGTAAAAAGTGTTCGGCGCGGGGTCAAAGGCCTCTGCGCCTTTTTTGTGTTACTTTAGCTGTGGGTGACCTTGTATGCACTTTCCCTTCAGTCCTTCTCTAGCCGACCTATTCGGCCCTTTTTCAATTAATGCCTATGGGCTTATGGTTGCACTGAGCATTTTTACTTTTGTGTGGTCCATTCTGAAAGATCCTAGACGCAAACCCATGATCTCAAAGGCCATTTTTTTGAGTATTTTGTATTCCAGCGTAATATACGGAATCATCTTTACAAGGATTTTTTACGCAGCGGAAAACTTTAGATACTTTTTGAAAAACCCACTTGAAATCTTCGCAATTTGGGACGGAGGCCTGTCACTCTTAGGCGCACTCATAGGGGTACCAGTAATTTTAATATTTAAATTGAGACAACTCAAAATCCATACCATTAAGTTTTTTGATCTTTCATCCACACATTTGCCTCTGATTATCGGTATATCTCGTTTGGGTTGTTTTTGGGCTGGATGCTGCCACGGGGCAGTTGCCGCCGGCAAAACTTTTTTTTCAGTTATTTACACACATCCTGAATCCCTAGCACCAACATGGATCCCACTTTATCCCACACAAATTTATTCAGCCCTGAGCTCACTCGCTATATTTGCTTTTCTCTACATAATCGCACGTATAACAAAAATTGACGGGCTTATAACATCTCTATTTTTCGCACTCGAAGGCCTAGAACGCTTCGCCATGGATTTCCTACGAGGTGATAGATCTCCAGCTGTTTTTATGGGAATTTCATGGTACCAGTCACTTGCCCTTCTAATAAGCTTTCTAGGTTTTTTTGGTGTAGTCTACAGCATTTTGAAATGTATTCAGTCTCGCAGTTGTCAGTAGAGTTTTTTTAATTGTTTGGGCCAATTTTATATGTCCATTTTTGAATTTACAAAATCCCACGTCGACATAATGGATGTCGTTTCGCACTACGTTCACCTAAAGCAGATGGGTAATTACTGGAAAGGACCATGTCCTTTTCACAAAGAAAACGACGCGTCTTTCACTATTAGCCCAGATAAACAAATATTCTATTGCTTTGGATGCCACGAAGGCGGCGACGCAATATCTTTCATTTCAAAGGTAGAATCTGTTTCACCAACAGAAGCTGTATCCATGCTCATCGACAGATACGAAATAGAGATACCCCGTGAAATATCAAACAATTCCTCTTCAGATTTCGTGAACATTAAGAAAAAATTGTCTCACTTTGAAATTTGCAAAACCTTTGCGCAATTCGCCTTTAAATGTCTCAATGCAAACGAACGGGCTCTGGACTACCTAAAAAACCGTGGTATATCGCAAAAATCTATAGAACGTTTTTATCTAGGCCTTATGCCATCAGGATCGCACGGCATAAAAACTCTCATAGAAGAAGTTCGGAAAAAGGGTTTTTTATCTAAGGATCTTGAAAATGCCGGAATAATATCAAGCTCTAAAGGCCGATATTACTCACCCTTTGAAGATAGATTACTTTTCCCAATTCGAGACACAGCAGGACGATTTATAGCTTTTGGTGGAAGAATTTACAAGCCAAGGGACACTAGGCCAAAATACTACAATTCAAAAGAATCTGAGTATTTTATCAAACGACAGCTTTTATTCGGTTTCGATATCGCTAGAACATCCCTTAAATCATCCGGAAAAGGTTTTTTGGTTGAAGGATATCTCGACTGCATAGCAATGCATCAAAATGGTTATTCGGGAGCTATTGCCACCCTGGGAACTTCTTGTACAAATGAACATCTAAAAGCACTTGGAAAGGTAATAAACACTCTATACGTGGTCTACGATGGGGATGGCGCCGGCCACGATGCAATAATACGCTTGGCCGAAAAATGCTGGCTTGCAGACGTTGAGCTCTACGTTGTTAAACTTCCCGAAGGACAAGATCCCGCATCGCTTCTAGAATCTGGTAAAGACCTAGATTCATCGATAGAATCATCAGAGAATATCTTTACGTTTTTTGTGAAATCCGCCAGCAAAAATTTCTTCAAAACCACTCTTTCCGAAAAAATGAAAGTCTCAAAAAAGATTGTGCAGTTGATATCAAAAATTAGAGATCCAATACGCCGAGATCTTCTCCTACAGCAAGCTTCTCAGGAAACACAAATTCCCTTTGTGTCGCTTAAAAAGCTTTGCAAAGTTGAAAAAAACGACTTTA
>JBHPCE010000030.1:0-11055 GCA_042576345.1 Candidatus Babelota bacterium
AAAAGGCTAACAGTGCAGCAATTAATGCTAACAGTTGGGCTATTTCAAGCATCAGGCCATTGTGTATTGCCAACAGCGATGCTGTGGTTGCACATAGTTGGTCGATTACAAATTTAGATGAGTGTGTTTTAGAAAACAGTAGCGCCATAGTTGCCCAAAGTAGTGCTTTGATTTCTCATAGCTGGGCAATTGTAAGCTTGGATGAAAGAGTGAAAGCCAACAGTGACGCAACTTATGCCAACAGCTGGGCAATTGTTGGCATAAAAGATTTGTGTGTTGCCAACAGCGATGCCGTTTTTGCACACAGTAATTCGATTGTGACAATCGACACACTTTCTAATGCCAACAGTTGGACTTCTGTTTCATTGGATGAGCGCACAGACGTTTTGGAGCAGGGTGTTTATGATAACAGCTGGGCAATTTTGGCGCTTGACGAAGAATTGGAAAATTGCGGAGGTTTGATTGGAGAGAATAGTTGGGCAATTGTTTCTTTAGATGAGCGTCTAGATACAGCAGAGCCAATTATTTCGGCAAACAGCAATGCCATTGTTTCACACAGCGGATCGATTGTGTTTTTGGATGAACTTTCCAAAGTTAACAGTTCGGCTGCAAATGCTAACAGTTGGGCAATCGCGAGCCTTGACGAACTTTCTGTGGACAACAGCAACGCCGTTGTAACACTGGACGCTGCGGTAGGTTCATATGCTCAAGATGTAGAAGATAATAGTTGGGCAATTTTGGCACTAGATGGAAGGTTGGATACTGCAGAGCCGATTGTTTTGGCCAACAGTAATGCCATTGTTTCACACAGTGGATCGATAGATTTTCTTGACCAACAAACTGAGGAAAATAGTTGGGCAATTTTGGCCCTTGATAATCAGTGGGAAACCGTCGAAGATAGCATTGAAGAAAACAGCTGGGCAATTTTGGCTCTGGTAGATGATCTTGCTTCTTTTGACGATGTAGTTGCAGAAAATTCATGGGCAATTTTGGCGCTTGACGATCGCTTTGATTCTGCAGAAAAACTTTTGAGTGAAAATAGTGATGCGATAATTTCTCATAGCTGGTCTGTGGCTAATTTGGATGAAAGAATTGATGCCAACAGCAGTGGCATTGTATCTCTTGATTGGCGTGTTACAACAGCTGAAACAGATATTTCGGAAAATAGTTGGGCAATTCTTCACCTTGACGAATACAGTGAAATAATTGATGCAAATAGTTCAGCCTTAGTGGCTGGAAGCTGGGCAATTATATCTTTAGATGAGCTTGCAACCGCAAACAGTTTTGCAGTTGAAGCTTCTAGTTGGGCGGTAATTCATGTTGGAGAATTGCCAGTTCAAAATAGCTGGGCAATTTTGACCACCAATGAAAATCAAACTTCTTTTGAGCAAGGTATTTTAGATAACAGCTGGGGAGTTTTAGCGCTTCAGGATGATCTTGTTTTGATCTCAGAAAACAGTTGGGCTGTTTTAGCGCTCAACGACAGAGTTGACAATATTGACACAACTGACGTTGAAGCAAACAGCGCTGCGATTGTAGCTCATAGCTGGTCGATTGCAAATTTGAATGACAGAATTACAGAAAATAGTTCAGCGATTGTAAAACTTTATGACGAGATTTTTCCAACGGGTTCACCTTCACTTTTATACGAAAATAGTTGGGCAATTTTGTCGCTTACTTGTCTAGAGGTGTGTTGTAGCAACGCTCTTGTTGCCCACAGTTGGTCGATAATAAATCTTGATGAACGCAGTAAGGCCAACAGTTCAGCAATCGATGCACACAGCTGGTCCATTATTTCTCTTGATGAAGATATTAAGGCTAACAGTAGCGCAGCATATGCAAACAGTTGGGCTGTGGCGTATTTAAATAATTTGTACGTTTCCAACAGCAATGCAATTGTTACTCAAGAAGAAACTTTAATTGAGCACAGTTGGTCGATTGTTAATTTAGACGAACGTGAAACGGCCGATAGCAATGCTATTCACGCCAACAGTTGGGCGATTTCTAATTTAGATAGACTTGTTGCAGAAAACAGTAATGCTGTTGTTTCTCATAGCTGGTCTGTGGCCTATCTTCAAGATAAAATTTCGGAAAATAGCTGGGGTGTTTTGGCATTAAACAACAGGGTGGATGAAGTTGATCAGGGCATTGTGGACAATAGTTGGGCGATTTTGGCTGTTGATGATCAGCTAGCTATTCTTGAGTCAGAATTGGAAGAAAATAGTTGGGCAATCCTTAATTTAGATGAGCGTGCAGATGCACTAGATACTGAGTTGAAAGAACACAGTAATGCCGTGAACGCAAATAGTTGGGCTATTGCGGCGTTGGTTGACCGACAGGCTGCAGACAGTGCGGCGATTTATGCACATAGCTGGTCGATAATCAATCTTGATCAGCGGATAATTGAAAATAGTGATGCAGTAGTTACCCTGGACGACGCTATTTCCTCTGTTGAGCAAGATATTTTGGAAAATAGTTGGGCCATTGTTGCATTGGACGAGAGACTGGATATTGTTGAGCCAATTGTGTGGGCAAATAGTAATGCAGTTATTGCTCACAGTTGGTCTGTGGCAAATTTGGATGAACGTTTAAAAGCCAACAGCGCAGTAATTGTTGAGTTGGATGAATTTAGAACTTGGGCTCAGCCGCTTATTGAAGAAAATAGTTGGGCAATAAAGTCTCTGGACGAAGATGTGGCCGGACTTACTCAGGACATATCAGATAACAGTTGGGCAATTTTGGCAATCGATGATCGATTAGATGTTGCGGAAACACTTTTATCCGAAAATAGCGGTGCTGCGATTTCAAACAGTTGGGCAATTGCGAATTTTGACAATAAGGTTGGTGAAAATAGTTGGGCAATTTTGGCTCTCAATGACGGGCTTTTGGCGGCTGAGCAGAGTATAGTTGATAACAGCTGGGCTGTTTTGTATTTGAACGACCGTTCTGATTCTGTGGAGAGTGGCATAGCGGAAAATAGTGCAGCAGCAGTTTCTAACAGTTGGTCAATAATAAATCTTAACGAAAGAGAACTTGCAAACAGTAGCGCAATTTATGCCAATAGTTGGGCAATATCATACGTTGATTCTAGGGTGGTGGAAAACAGCTGGGCGGTAATTAGTTTAAATGGTCGCTTAGACACAGCAAATACAGATATCTCAGAAAATTCATGGGCAATTTTGGCGCTTGATGAAAGAGTTGGAATTTCAGAAACAGGGATTTCAGAAAATAGCTGGGCAATTTTATCGATTGTTGACGATGTTTCGAGTTTAAACACTTCGTTGACGGAAAATAGCAATGCTGTGGTGGCAACAAGTTGGGCAATTGCAACGCTCAATGAAAAAGAGATTGCCAACAGCAATACCATCGTCACGCTCAATGAAGAAATTTTTCCTGGCGGTGGTGGATCTCTGATACAGTTCAATAGTTGGGCTGTTTTAAAACATAGTGAACTTTTAACTGCGTATAACGAAGATATTTCTGAAAACAGTTGGGCAATTTTATCGTTAGACAGTCGTGTGGATGAAAATACCATTGTCGATAACAGTTGGTCTTTAGTGGCTCTTGATGAGCGAGTAGATTCTTTTGAAAATAATCTTTATTCAAACAGTAGCGCTGTTTTAGCGCACAGCTGGTCTGTTGTGTATCTTGATGAGTTTGAATTGGTAAATAGCAATGCTGTTGTTGCCCATAGCAGCTCGATTGCATTTTTAGATGATTTGGTAAAAGCGGACAGCGCCGCTGCAAATGCCAACAGTTGGGCGATTGCTGCTTTAGATGAACTTGTTGTAGGAAATAGTAACGCGGTAGTTGCAAATAATAATGCTTTGATCGCTCATAGTTGGTCGATACTCAATCTTGACGAAAGATTTACAGAAAACAGCTGGGCAATTCTGCGTCACAGAGAAATTCTTGATCAATTTGCAACTGTAGCCGTCGATATTTCTACAATCGATCATGGCCCGGCTCATGTGCACTTTTTGGATGGTACAACAACGCTTTCTTACAATGTTTCTTTATCGGATGACCACAGGACATATTTTTATGATGATGCTGTTGTTGATGGAGTGGGGCACGCTTTTTACATGCCAGAATCGAACGACGATTCTTTAATAATAACAACGAGTGCAAATGCGAAAATTCATAACTCTGTCTTGGAAAATTTTAGGGCTGAGCACGTATCTTTTGGAGATAACACAACGTTGATTTTTGGTGAAGGATGTAAGGTTGAACTTGGAGAAGATGTAGATTTGTCGTGGACAATGTCTTTTGAAGGAAATTCCACACTTTGCGGAAAAAATAATAATAAAATTGATATTTCTAACGGTGGAATTCAGGTTTTGGCCAATGGGCAGTTAACACTTTGTGACATTGAAATTACCGGTGTTGATTCAACCAACTTAAGTTGCATAGACAACACAGCTTCCATAATTCTTAGAAATTCAAGGCTTGTTATTACAGATGAATTTACATTTGCCCTTGGTTCTATTTATGTGGATAAAAATTGTTCTGTAGTTGGTGGTGGATCTTTTGTTTATTCGAGTCTTAGAACGAGTACTGTTGCGGCTAATTCTTCATTGAGGTTTGGTGATGAAACCACATTTGCTTACTATCCTGCTGAGGCAAACTGTGATCTTTTGCGTTTCACAGACACATCCTCTCGATTGCATCTGGACGGCTCAAATTTGAATATTGGTTCTTGTGGTTTGCATCTTAAGCGAGGTGCTTTAGAAGTTAGTAACCTTAATTTTGTAACGTGCGATTCGCCTGGATCGACAACAGGGCTTTTAATTGGTGATGGAGATGAGGCAAATAATTGCTATTTCAGGTTGCATCCTGGCGGAAGCATAAAGATTAACTCTGGAACGCTATTTTATAAGAATGATGAGGGCGATGGCGTAAGGTATGGAGACGCGATTGTGCTAAGGCACGTGAATACCTTGGATTATGTGCATGGTAGCAGTTTAACTTACTGGCAAGAAAACTTGGAAAAAGACAACGAAGATGAACTTCACAAAGAAGTATTTGGGATTGATGATACAGCAGGACTAAATACGTTGTGGATAGTCAAAGGTCCGCATGCAACGCACGACAGATGGAACTGTACATTTGGACAAAAAGTTCGGCATGGAGATTCAATTCGACTTGAATGTATGGGTAACGAATGTAATTTGCACAGTAGTGTTTTGTATCCTGGGCCGACATCTTCAACACAGTATCAAACGTCTGTATATCGAAAAGAGCCGGGTGACGAGGGTTGGGGTGATGTGAAAGATGACTGGACGGTTGATCTTGTTGTTTCTGGTGATGACAGAACTTGGACAACGGAATCTGAAGTAAGATTAATTCACGAAGATAACACGTTTGCAAAAGCTCAGAATGTTTATCTTTACACCCATGTCAGTACTTATGATTATGAGCTTGAAGATGGAGTTGGGGTTTTCCAGCAGGAAGTTGTCACTTCACTTATGACCAACAGCAACAACGTTTGGAAAGTAACACTTGTACAACCAGCAGCGTATCTTGATGTTTTGGATTAGAAAGATTTTTTGACAAACTTTGCTATGGTGGATACATAAAAATTTAGTACAAAATTCTATAGACAACTAACCGTTATTTTTTTGTATGATGTCTTTCAATGTAATTTTTACAAGTGGAGGGAGGAGGTTTATGAATCGTTTGTTTATCTGTACATGTCTATTTTTTGCTTTACCGTTGTATTTTCAAGGTGTTCAAGCATCTGAGGAGTTTAAAGATCAAAAGGATGAGAAAAAGGAATTTGAAGAAGAGCGTGAAGACATTCGGAGGGTGAAGGTTTCTAAAGATTGGAAAATACCTGAATTATTGGTGATATACAATGTTGTTATTTTTGTGATAAGCAAATCTGATGTCATGGAAACTTGTAAGAGAAGACATTACATTGCAGCACCATATGGAGGCGTTATGCCTGTATCTCGACAGAGGATTGGGATAAATTTCGGTGTTATAGGGCTTGGTGGAGATGAATTTTGGTGTGGACTGACAGGATGGAAAAATGATGGCAGCGAGCAAAATAATGTGAACCTAAGGTTTGTGAGAAAAGAGGAAAAGGGTTTAGAATATTTTTTTGTTACATGTCTTGAAACAGGTAAATCAGCGGATGTTCATTTTTCGAAATCTGGCCTGATGAAAAAGGGTAAAAAATCTTTTAATTTGTGCACAATTTGTTAGGTGTGCGTTGAAAGCTCTTTCAATTGTCATTTCTTTCTCTGTCATCCCAGACTTGATCTGGGATCTTTTACGCTTAATCCAGAGGGTTTTGTATTGAAAGGGGCCTAGAGATGGATTTTTGAGCTTAAATTTAGATAATTAAATCCTAGGAACCAAAGCATGTTTTTGTGAAAAAAGAATTAGATCCCGGGTCAGGCCCGGGATGACATATTTGTTTAGGAACTTTGAAATCCGGTTATTCTTTTACCCAAATCATGGATTCAAGCTTTTCTTTAGAGACTCCTTGTTTTTTGAAGATTTTGATGTCTTTTTTTAAAGCTTTAGCTCCGGAAAGATCTAATGCCAGTTTGATTCCGATATTGGCCACTGGCCATAGTAGTTCTATTCCAGTTTCCAGAAGGTGCTTGAGCAGTGTTTTAAATCGAGCTCCTCGTAAATCTGCACCAGTCATGACAACATCCTTCATATTGGATGCTGTGAAATTGGCATTTCTTAAATCTGCTTTTGTGAAAATGGCTCCACGAAGATTTGCTTCTGTAAAGTCTGCACCAGAAAGGTTAGAGCCGGAAAAGTTGGCTCCGGCTAGATTTTTTTTTCTAAAGTTTGCACCAGTGAGCGTTGTTCCGCTCAAATTTATATTGGAAAGGTTGTCCAGATTTATGTTTTCAAAGTTGGACCCCTTTTTGTTTATTAACTGCTCGGTTATTGCTTTTTGCGCGGCTTGTAGAATGATTGCCTCAATTTTTTGAGAGTTGACTTCATATGTATGTCGTAGCCATGGACAGTGTACAAGTTCTGATGTTTTTGAGGAATGTTGAGAAACTAACAAAAGTGAGAAGATAACCTTTAGTAAGTTTGTTTTTTTCATATTTTTCCCCTTTACCCCAACTGTATTCTAATTGAACAAGGAGAAGTTTACGCTTTAAAAGTCATTTTTTAAAGTAGATTTGTTTTTATGTATCTCAAACAAGTTCAATTCAAAAAATGTTTTGTGCCATGATCGCGTGTAAGCGTTGATGCAAAAAACCTCTTGGGAAGAGAATATGCAACGCGTTGTGCGCATATTTTTTTTGATTTTAATATTGCCGTTTTCATACGAGATTTCGTCCAAGGTTTCCTATGCTTCGTCGTTTTCTTTGATTAATGGAGCCAAGAAATTGGTTTCCAGCACAACTTATTCAAATTTAGATTCATTGGAGAATAAGGCATTTGAACAAGTTGGTACAGTTGCGGTTTTAAGTGCTCGTGTAGGTTTTATGACCGACTGTTCGCTTAAAGACAAAGAGATAGCAAAACAAGAAAAACTAGATTTAGAGGGAGAACCGACCAGAGACGTTGATTCGAATAGCTGGGCAATAGTTTCGCTGGATGAGCGTGTAACGGCATTAGAAGAGTTGGTGAAAGCAAATAGTTCTGCGATAATTAACGCCAATAAAAGTATTTATTCTGGTTGCGTAAACTCTATAAATTCTGCGCTTGCTGGAGCTAACTATTTTCACGGATCTTTTTTTTGGGGACTAGATTGGCATCCTACGGGCTCTTATATTGCTCTTAGTGGATATCCCGTATCCAACGTAACAACCAGGGTTTTGAAGTTTGTTGATGAAAGTTCTCTGTTGGAACTTGATGGGTGCAAGGTTAACCATGGAACATATACATTTGACGTTGCATGGCATCCTTCCGGAAATTTTTTGGCCATATGTGGATATAGTGGTACTGGTGGAGTAGAGGCTAGAGTTTATTCTTTTGATGGAAGTTCCTTAACCGAATTACCTGGATGTCAAATAAGTACAGCGCAATATCTTTATGCTCTCAGTTGGAGTCATGATGGAGAATATTTGGCTATCGGTGGTTCCAGTGCGTACGGTACGAGTGATGTTTGTGTATATCAATTTGATGACGTTTTAGAGACCTTAACGTTTGTTCCAAACAGTAACTTTGAGCATGGAAGTTTTGTTTTTGACGTTTCTTGGAGCCCAGATGATAAATTTTTGGCTGTAGGGGGTATTGGTTCGGCGGTAATTCCAACTGTGCGGGTTTTAAGTTTTGTTCGTTCAAATGGATATTTAAATGAAAAGACCGAATGTCGCGTGTTTTTGGATAATATTGTTAAGGCCGTTGAGTGGCATACAAGTGGGAACGTTTTATTTGCTGGTTCATATTATGGAAAAGTCCTTGGATATGAATTTGATGGGAATAGTCTTCAAACCTTGCCACAATGTGGACGGCAAGTTAGTACAAATATACGACAACTACGATTTTCTCCTAGATGTAACACTCTTTTTGTAGCAGATGGTTCTATTGCTGATGGATATAATATTTCGGCTTGGGCTTTTAGTGGAAAATGTTTGCAGGAAATTTCCAATGCTCAAATAGCTCAGGGCGTTGCTTCGGTTGAAGGTTTAACGCTTTCTTCAGACGGAAGATTTTTGGCTGCAGGGGGAAATTTTTATGGGGTTCTTGATGTTTACCCTATTCAAATGGATGCGTTAACTACAGCAAACAGTAGTTCTATTGTAGAGCTTAAAAGCCAAGAGTCATCAGTTGCATCCTTTGATGGTGAAGTTGAAAACTTGATTGGTAGTGTTTTTGCTGATGGATTTTTGGATTCAATTACTAAGTTGAACAATGCTTTATCTGGTTGTTCTTTTGTTCATGGTGGGAACATAGCGGACACGCAGTGGAGTCCCGACGGAAATTATTTGGCAATGTCTGGAGCAAAGATTTCCAATATCAACATGAGAGTGTTTAGTTTTTCTGCAGAAGAAGAAAGTTTATCTGAGCTCACAGGTTGCAGGGCTCAGGCAAATATGGCTGCTGGGCGATCTTTAGATTGGCATCCCAGTGGATCATACATAGCTCTTTGTGGTGGGGATGACGGTTTTTCTTTTACTCGAATCCGAGCTTATGAGTTTAGTGGAACAACGTTGACTGAAATACCGGGTTGTGCGCTTAATCCCGGAGAGGATGTTAAGGATATTCAGTGGCATCCTTCGGGAAATTTTTTGGCAGCAGCTGGAGGAAGTGTTGCGACTACTTATGAAATTTTTGTTTATGAATTTGATGATGTTAGTAAAACATTTTCTGGTCTTTCAGGTTGCAGTGAAGATCACGGCAACATTGTTCATTCGCTCGACTGGAGTCCAAGCGGACAGTTTTTAGCCGTTGGTGGAGTAACCGGAACTGGTGGTTACAGCATACGTGTATATGAATTTAATGATGTTGCAAAAACACTGACCGAATTGACTGGATGTAGAATAGCTTTTGATAGCAGAGTTTGGACTGTACGGTGGGGCAAGTATGGAGATGTGCTTTTTGCCGGTAGTCAAGAGTGGAATTTAAGAGCGTACAAATTCGATGGTTCAAATTTAACTGTTTATCCGAATGCTCTTTTTACAGCACTTAATGACATAATCGATATCGACATTTCTTTGGATGGTAACGTGATTTTGGGGGGTACTCATGGTGGAGGAAGATATAATATTTTCGCACTCAGGTTTAATAGAGATGGTACATTCTCCGAGATTGCCTCAACGAAAAAAGCTCAAGGAACTGGAAACTTGCGTGCGCTATCCATTAGAAGTGACCAACTTTATCTTGCTTCTGCGGGAAATTATTCTGGAAGTGTTGATTTGGAAGTTTACCCAATAGTTAGAAGTTCCACCCCTATAAAGGATAATAGTTGGGCTTCTATTGCTTTGGATGAGCGTATAAGGCCAAATATTCATGCACAGATTGCTCATAGCAACACCATAATAAATTTGAATATTGACATCGTAGCCGGTAGTAATGCGATTTTGGCGCACAGCAATGCCTTGGCGTGTCTTTGGAATTTGCCGACCACAAACAGTAATGCCATTGTGGCTCAGAGCTGGTCTGTTCCGTTTGTTGAAGAAAAATTTGCTCCTGACAGCAATGCAATAATTTCTGCCAGTTTTGCGCTTGATTCACATAGTTGGTCGCTGGTCAATTTGGATGAGAGAGAGAAGGCGAACAGTTCAGCGGTTCTCGCTAACAGCTGGGCAATCGCAAATCTTGACGATTTTTCTGTTTCGAACAGCTGTGCAATTGCGTCAACAAGTTTTGCAGTGACAAGCCTGGACGAACTTTCATCAGAAAATAGTTGGGCAGTTCTTGATAAAAATGAACGGCTTGATTCTTTAGATGAATTTTCTATGGAAAATAGTTGGGCAGCGATTTCTATCAGAGAAAGGGTTGATCTTGAAGAGAAGGCTGTTGCAGAAAACAGCTGGGCAATTGTTAGCCTTGATGAAACGGTTGATTATATTGAAGGCACGTGTTTCGTATGCTGTAGCAATGCGCTTTGTGCTCAAAGCTGGGCGATACTGTCAACGCTTGACGATTTAATAGAAAATAGCCACTCCATACATGCAAATAGTTGGGCATTTTCATGGCTCGATCAAAAGATAACCGAAAACAGTAGTGCCATTATTGAACTGGATACGTTTACCTCTAACAGCTGGTCAATACTTGCTTTGGAAGACAGGACGGCTGCCATAGAAGATCTTCTCGTAGAAACGAGTGATGCTGTGTTTGCAGGTAGCTGGGCCGTCACAAACTTGAATGAACGTGTAGTTGATAACAGCTGGGCAGTGGCAAGTTTTGATGAGTGGAAAAATACGACTGAGAATGAGATTTCGGAAAACAGTTGGGCCATTTTAGCACTTAATGATGAAGTTGAAAATTTAAATAAAAAAATAGAAGAAAATAGCTGGGCAATTTTAAGCCAAAGAGATTTAACTGATACAGATATTCCATCGTCAATTTTGGACAACAGCTCCGCTTTGATTGTTCATAGTTGGTCGATCTTGAACATTGACGAGA
>JBHPCE010000031.1:0-10006 GCA_042576345.1 Candidatus Babelota bacterium
AAAAGATGAATATTTTTTCGACCCCAGTCAATGGATTTGTCGAGTAAACTCGCATCTTTTTGAGCGCCATCAAAAGAACCGTTACCTTTATCACCAGGCATCCCACACTCCTCTTTTAAAATCGATTGGAAGCCATATATCTCTCAGAATAAAGAGTGTAGCACAAAAGAAGTGGCGTCCCCAAGGGGATTCGAACCCCTGTTGCAGGAATGAAAATCCTGTGTCCTAGACCAGGCTAGACGATGGGGACGCTTTTTCCTTAAATTCATGGTGAGCCGCGTAGGGCTCGAACCTACGACCCACAGCTTAAAAGGCTGTTGCTCTACCAACTGAGCTAGCGGCTCACGCTCACCATATATTTCAGATTTTACAGGTTATGAGCTTTTCTTGTCAAGCTAGACTTACACATCCTCTTATCTTTTTCTTCTAACAGGCTTTTTAAGCAGCTCCTAAAACCAAAACCTGATAGAGAGTATACCAAAACTAAAACATGTGTGTAGCACAAATTACGGTATTTCGCCCTAGACAGAATTAATCATTGATATTACTTTGCCAATATTCCCCAAAAATTTTTTATAAAAACACTGGAATCTTATGAAATTTTTAAATATTTCTCTAATAATAGCTTTGCAAACGACTTGCTTTTCACAAGATCATTTTCCCTCCTCCGGGAACTTTCACGCAGCTGCTTTAGCTCCACATTCCACAATGGAACCTGGCCTAATGTTCACTTATGAAGGCAACACATATCGTGTTAACGAAAAGCGCAAACTAACTGTAATTTTCAAAGATGGAGTTAATAATTATCAACTCCAACTTGCCCTTTGAAAGAGCCCGCGCACACATCGCATTATCCAGCGCCAACGCATCATCTCTAATTTTCGTGGTTGACGGTATAAAATACTATCAAGATCCAGATGGTGAAGTTTGGCAAGATGACAAAGAGCCACTCTCTTGCAAAAAAGCTGCCTGGGTTCTTTATAAAGCTCAGAAACAAAAAGCTCCTACGCAGTGCTGCAGTCTTCTTTAAATATCAGCCACCCAAAATCATACTTGCAATGCCGCAGTACATAAGCGTTCCCATAATATCCATCAGAGTTGCAAGAAAAGGTGCTGCTGAGTGCGCAGGGTCAATACCTACACGATGTAAAACCATCGGGATAATGGTCCCAAGCAGAATCGAAGTAACAACAATGCCAAAAAGCGACAGGCATATGGCTAACATCGTTATCGGGTCACTACTCGTCATAACCACTCTCAAACCTCCAAAAATAATCATTATCGCGCCAATGGCAAGCGCTGCGGCAAATTCATTCAAAATTACTGAAAACAAATTTCTACGATTAATTTCGCCCGTCACAAGCCCACGGACAACAAGCGTGGCAGACTGGTTTCCCGCATTACCACCAGTACCGATGAGCATTGTCAGAAAAAAGAAAAGAATGGTGTGTTTTTGCAAAAGCGCCTCATAGCTGGCCATTACCGTCCCAGAAACACTTTGGAAAATCAAAAGAGGTGCCAGCCACATACTGCGTTGAAAAATCAATCTCCAAAAAGATCGTTCCTGATAAGTTTTTTCTGTTGGCGCCAAGCCAGACATCTTATAGGAATCCTCTTCCATCTCATCTTCGATAACTTCCAAAATTTCGCTCGCCGTTATAATTCCCAAGAAATGGTGTTTATCGTCTACAACTGGAATGGATGGAATATCGTACTTCTTCATCAACGTTGCCACTTTTTCCTGATCATCGTGTGCATTTGCATACGCTTCAATTTTGTTCATTATGTGCCCAAGAGGAGTTTCTGGCTTGCTCAAAACCAAATCGCTCATGTCTATGTATCCAACAAGCTTTAAATCTTTGTTTTTTACATAAATTCTGGGTCTTGTTTCAAAACCTTTACCGAACCTCTGCATCAGGGCTATGCACTTACCTACAGTTGAATCTTTTTGAACTGTAAGAATATCGCTGTTAACTAATCTTCCTGCGGTCTGCAGAGTGCAATTCAAAGACGCAATAATTGCTTGACGCCGCTTCTTTTGAGTTAATTTAAGGTATTTTTCCAACTTATGATTCGACATGTGCTCAAAAAGGTGTACAAGGCTGTTAGCTGGAATTTTTTGAAGTATTTTGGCAACCCTCTCTTCGCCCAAAGCTCCTACAATCGTCAACTGGCTTTGAATTGTCAACTCGTCAAACACAAGCTCCTGAATCTTATGAGGCATCCTTTCAAACAATTTTATTCGGTTGTGCCTTTCTATCTGATCCAAAACCTGAGCAATATCCGCAGGATGATGGCTCAAAAGCTTCTTGAAAATGGGATGATCTTCCTTGTCAGCCTTTAAAATTTTGTCACAATTTTCCACAATTTGAGCGACAAATTCTTCCAAGTATTTCATCTTTTTACCTCAACCGTGATCCAAACTAGATTCAAACCAAGTGATTTTTAGCATAACAAAGAATCAAATTTCGTCTTCCACCTAAAAAAAAGCTTTATTTTAGGGTACAATCAAGATCACACATTAGTTTTAAATGAGGAACCATGGAAAGAGAAATACTTAAAATCGAAAAAATTACATACACCGATTTAAAAGAAAAAAGGCTAGATCAATTTTTGGCCGAAACATTCCCAATTTACTCAAGATCATACTTTCAAAAGCTGATAAAGGAGGATCTTGTAAAAATTGATGGTAAACCTGTAAAAAAGGCTGGTCAAAAGATAAAGCCTGGATACGTTGTCACGGTCAGCTTTGCTGCACCAAAGGCCATTGATTTAACGCCCTGTAAAGTCGATTTTGAAATAGTAGATATTCAACCCGACTTTCTCATAATCAACAAACCTACAGGCCTCACAGTACATCCAGCGGCGTCTGCCCCAGACGAAACAACTCTCGTGCACGGGCTTTTGCATGAATTTAAAGAGATGAAAAATTTTGGCAAATCTGAGCGTCCAGGCATTGTACACAGGCTCGACAAAAACACGTCTGGCCTTTTGATAGTGGCCAGAAATGAAATTTCTCAGGCAAAGCTCTCTCAGATGTTTCAAGAAAGAAAAATAAAAAAACATTACAAAGCTGTTGTCTGCGGCCACCCGGTACGTGAGGGCAAAATTGACATTGCCATCGGCAGACATCCAAAACTCAGGCACAAAATGGCCTGCAACGGAACCGCAATGCGAAGCGCATTAACCTTTTTTTCAGTAGAAAAGTATTTTGAAGACCATTCCCTGCTAAACATTCAAATAATTACCGGAAGAACACATCAGATTCGTGTACACATGGCCTACGAGGGACACCCAATTGTAGGAGACCCAATGTACGGAAAAATATCAAAGCTCATTAAAAGACAGGCACTTTGTGCGTACAAATGTTCATTTGAATACGACGGACAGAGTTTTTGCTACGAAATTGGACTTCCAATGGATATTAAGAAATTAATGGATAAAATTTAACTTTAATTATCAAGTGGCACCAGTAATTTGCTAAAATAATCTAAAAAATTTAAGACAGAAACTTACTGAAAAACCTGCTCATCAACCCAAAAACATCTTCAAATCGGCGGATTGTTTTGTATGTACCAAGTAAGTTTGACTGACGTTTAAGACGCCCGAATTCACTAGAAAACTGCAGGAGTGACACTTTATCATCCAAAATTGTCACGTTTTCCCTGTTCTTACGATCGGCCGCCACGGTCCAATTAAAAGAACCGGTCCAAACAATGTTATCTATGATCGCAAACTTATTGTGCATTATCGGCGCATTATTCCAGATTTTATCTTTATTTTTGCTTACAAAATGCAAACGTGTGCAAAAGACCATCACCGGAATCCCAGCTTTTGTAAGCATTTCCGCCTTTCCATACGGACTTTCGACAGTCGAAAGATCTGTTATCACCTGAACGTCAAGCCCCCGCTCCTTTGCAATTATGAGTGCCTGAGCAATCTTTTTGTTTGTGATCATATAAACCGCTGCCCACACTTTTGTCTTTGCAGCTTCGATTTTGGCTATAAGTTTGCTTGCAAGATGATCTCCGGGAGAAAACAAAACTTCAACATGATGGCAAAATAAAGACTGAATGAGTAAAAAAGTTGCCGCAATACACTTACATTTTCTTGAAACAGCAATTCTCATCAACTCTCCTGTAAAAAATTATCGGAAGAAGTGAGTGGAAGTGTAAAATTTTACAGAACAAACATTCAAGAATGGTCAATTATTGAGTATTACGCCCCTTTTTTATTAGTCTGCAACTTGTGTGTTGTGTGGCTGGGTATATGAGAGACCCGGATAAGACACCGTTTCAGGTGGGGGATTGGAGGTCATGAAGACCCAGTTGCGCATAAGGAGCTCCGCGCCAAAGCCCGGGGCTCTTTTTTGGACAGTACTAATATTTTCCCTTATTTCGCAGACACTTTTCTGCCTACCGCGGATAAAAGGCGCTTTTGTGGACACATCTCTCAGCGATGCCGACACTTACAAAACATTCTTCAAACTTGCAGGAACAACCGGCATAGACCTTAAACACGTACCACTGAGCAGCATTGTGGATTCAAAAGAACCACCCCAATTTAATGAATCAAAAATCGTATTCTTCAACTTCTGTCTCGAATTTTTAAAGAGCCTCAACAGATCAGAACTGGCCAAGCAAATCTTAAATTTGATAAAAGCTCAATCCAGAGTGCAAAAAAACATCACAGTTCTTTTATTTCCCATGCTCTCTGGTGGCTCAACTGACAAGTTTTCCGCATTTTTAAACATATTTCTTGCTGCCGGAATAGAAGAAAAGCGCTCAGAAAATCGCAGCAAAATCAGAACAGATGTCGATGATTTTGCAGACCTGACCAACGCATTTTTATCTTTCCCTCTAGAATTCAGAAGCTTTGCCTACCACACAACGCTAAATTCACCCAGCGCTGGCAGAACCCCCATTTTCCCGTATCCGAAAATTTCAAATTTTGCTCCTGTCACACCTCTTCCCTTCTCCAGAAGCGGCGGTAGCAATGCGACAAGGCTCACGCTCCCTTACGGAATTTACCTCTACAACAAAGGAAAAAATGGTCACATCATTGTAAGTAGTTCTTCGCTAACCAGCTTTTCCGGCCCATCGGAAAACTTCCAGCTCGTACCTTTTAACCCCACACAAAGAGATGAAATGAACGAACTTTTGCAGCAATTTCTTTGGGAACTCAGACTTTTGGCAAAAAATGCTCAAAGTGCCGATTGCAAAGGATTTCCTTCAAAAAACGTTCTCTCCCAAAGCAAGCCAACATTGCCTTCGATCGTCAGAATGCGTCCTTTCCCAAAAAGTACAAAGCGAAAAACAAAAGCCGGCAGCAAAATCAATAAAACCGCGTGGATGGAAACGGTCGTCTTTGAGCGAGAAAACGCTCTCACTCCTGCCGATGAGGCAGAAATCGTTGCACGAGAAGATTCGCTACTCTCACACATTTTTGACGCAAAACTAGACACTTTGTGGCTCAGCATCTCTCCGAACATGTACTACGGCCCCAATGCCAGCAAGTTGGACCGGAAAAAGGTATGGAAAGATGGGCTTGCGCGTTTTACAGAAAAACTAAAACTTGAGTGGCGGCGGCGCGGAGGCAGCCTGCCAAAAATTGTGGCGGGATTTGAAATTGCCAACAACCTCTACGGAAAAAATCTTCCTACAAAAAAAGCGTTCGACTGCTTTGGCAACGAATACTTTGATATTCCAGCACCCCTAAACCTTTCTTTCTGGAACAACGAAATCGTCTTGCCTTTAGAACAATTTTACGAGGAGTGGCGAAATCCTCACCTTTCCAACGGTCTTCCACTCTCAGGAATTGTTATCGACCTGGAAATGTACGGACGAAAGTCTACAAGCGTTTTCACCTCCACAATGGGCTTTGACAAGGAAACTTTGAAAAAATTCGGCAGGCTCGAAATTAAGCCCACAGACAACGCTATATCCACCACAGGCAAACTCCTGCAATCAAAACAGATGTCAAACTTCCACCAATTTCTTGGGCAAGAGGCCAAAAAACTGGGCAGTCACATAAAAACCAAGATCAAAAAAATTATTCCAGGCGGTCTTGTCACCTGCTACGCTCCTAATATCTCACTCAACTGGTTTTATAGAAATTTTTACGAAGGCCTGGGAGCGACCACTCATCTTTTCACTTTCACTTCCAGAGTAGACTTTAACAGAAAACTACTCTGGAAAAAGGGTATCCAATCGTCACATTCGGGTGTCTTGCTCCTGTCAAAAGTACAAGATCCAAACGATTTTGGCTGGATCGACAAAATTTTTGACACAAACCACAACATAAAGCACTCAAGCGGCGGCCTTTGGCTCAACAGGTTTTCCCGAATGGTAGAACCTTACAGAAAAAAACAGTGGTACACGGCGGAACAAACGCCAATGAACGGTGAAGACAAAGAACTTTTTTGTAGGTATCTTTCTTTAAAGTAGTCAACTTAGAAAATCCCGTTTTTGAAGGACAGAAAAATGGCAAAAGATGTAACAAAAGAAAATTTTGACTCAGAAGTCAGAAACTCTGATCTGCCCGTTGTCATCGACGCTTTTGCACCATGGTGCGGCCCATGCAAACTCTTGGCCCCAGTTTTTGAAGAACTTTCTACAGAGCTCGAAGGCAAATACAAACTCTTAAAACTCAACGTGGACGACTCTAGAGAGTTGGCCGTGGAATTTGAAGTTATGTCTGTGCCAACTTTGTTGTTTTTCAAAGAAGGGAAAGTTGTAGGACGCGAAACAGGGGTTATGGACAAAGAAGCGCTTAAGGCAAAGATGAGCGAATATTTCGGGTAAGCACAAAGGCATCACGAAATTATAGAAAAAAACCAACAACTAGCTTCACTTTGCTCTCTTTTGTCATCCCGGTTTTCCTCAATTGTCATCCCGGGCTTGAACCGGGATCTAGACCGCTTAATCCAGGTGACTGGGTGTGAAAGCGCTCTTAAGCAGAGGCTTTTCAACCCAAGCTGTTTCAATCATTCCATGAACCAAAATATTTATAGGCAAAAAAAGGACTAGATCCCAGATCGAGTCTGGGATGACATTAGAAAAAAATTTGAAGCATTCTGTAGGTTTTTTGCCATATTGTCATCCCAGCCCCGGATCAATTCCGAGGTTAAAAGCTTGATCTGGAATCTAATCCTTTTTTCACAAAAGTAGATTGTTTTATTGAGTGAAGCCGAGCGCAGGGGGCCTTCCCAGGCGGGCAAAGGCCCCCTACAACCCCCATGCCCTTTTAGGGGCAGCTGATGAACCGGAATGCAGCTGCCCCATTGATCTAACTAAAGTTGTCTTTTTTATTTTCAAAATTGGGCATGTTTTACGTGCACCAGGAGCCTCGCCGGCTACCTTGCTCAGTATAAATTCGGTAGAAAAATAAGAGATTACACATCGAGGTTTGGATGACATATTTTTTTAAGAATAACGGGAACAGGCCATGAGAATTACCGATCTTCCAAAGCTACGACGGGGTTGAGTTTAGAGGCTTTCCTAGCGGGGTAAAAGCCAAAAAAGACTCCCACCGCAGTTGTGATTAAAAAAGCGCTGACAACGGAAATTATGGTGACTTGTGGTTGCCAGCCAGTCATTCTGCCGGCAATTTCTGGGACGGTAACACCGATAACTATGCCAAAAATGCCGCCCGTCAGACACAAAACCATAGCCTCATACAAAAATTGTCTTAAAATTAGGCCTTCTGTGGCCCCTATGGCCATGCGAATGCCAATTTCTTTTGTTCTTTCAGTTACCGAGACCAGCATGATGTTCATTACACCAACACCACCGACTAGAAGTGAGATTGAAGCGATTATCATGAGCAGGATTTGAAGAATTCTGACGGCGTCGTCTGCGGCTTGTGACATCGACTGCTGATCAAAAATTGTAAAATCGTCTTGTTCATTTTCTTTGAGTTTGTGCCTGGCGCGCATGATTCTTGTGATTTGCCTGATGACGGTTGGAATATCTTCTTTATTTTTTGCGCTAAGAGCGATTCCATGAATCGTATCTCCATTATTTTTTATGTATCGTCGTTTTTGTCTGGGGACGGGTGCGATGGAAGGGCTTTTGCGCGAGAGAATGTGCTGCCTGAGGGCGGTTACAGGAAGATAGATGTCGATGTTCGGATCGTTGATTCCAAAATAATCTTTAATTTCATCAATGACGCCAATGACGGTAAATAAAGTTTTTTTGACTCTTATTTTCTGTCCCAAAGGAGGCTGAGCTCCAAACAAATTTTCGGCCATTTTTTTACCGAGCACGGCAACTCTGCTTCCTTTAACAACGTGTTGGCGGTTAAAACTTGCTCCTTTGAGTATCGTGCGATTGAGAATTTTTAAAAGATGTTCGTCTCCACCTTTTATTTCACCTTTAACATTGTTGTGGCCGAAAGTGACAACTTCTCGCACATGGAGAAATGGTGTTGCATGCTCGATTTTGTCCAGCTGTTTTTCTAGCGCTGCAACGTCTCGTTCTCGCAAATGTTTGTATTTTTGAAGCGTAGCGTCCTTTACTTTGCCTATGCTGAAGGGATTTCCGGGAATTATGTGGACGTAATTTTCTCCCATTGCGCTTATGCGAGATTTAATTTTTGCTTGTGCACCTTTACCGATTGCCATAGTGGCGATGATTGCTGCAATGCCGATGATGATGCCAAGCATTGTCAATACAGAGCGGCCTTTGTGATGCATTAATGAGCGCAGAGCAACGCGTACCAATAGAAGTTCATTCATGGCTTCTACCTAAAATCTTTTAAAGTGTTTTTTGTAAAGTTCTTCCAGGCGGTTTTTTTCGACAACATCGACAACAACTTCGTCGTTTGCAGAAATGCCCGAAATTACTTGATAGTGCATATCATCTGTGATTCCCGTTTTTATTTTTCGTTGCTCGAAAGTGTTATTTTTAAATACCCAGACTGTTTTGTCGGTTGAAGAAATTTTTTCTAGCTTTTTGATTTTGTATCCAAGTTTTTTTGCTACCAATTTTAAGGATTCTTTGGAGATGTAAAGTGCCTGGCTTGTGATGCTCAAAACGTCGTTTGCTTGGGACACCATCACATTTCCATCCACAGTCATTCCCGGTCTTAAAAGTTGCTCTGAATTGTTCACTTCTGCCTCGGCATCGAACGAGACCGAGCTGGCTTTTGTTCTTGGGGAGAAGCTTATCTTACTAATTTTGCTCTTGAAGATTTTGTCTCTATAGCTGTCAAACCGAAGTTCAATATCTTGTTCTTCTTTTACGTCTCCAATGTCGGTTTCATCAACTTCGAGAACCGCTGTCATTTTGCAGAGATCTTTGGCAATTTCAAAAAGCACAGTGGCATCAAGGGCTGTTGTTACACCAGTTCCTTCAGAAACTGCCACAGAAACAACAATTCCGTCACTAGGGGCTTTTATTCTAGTGTTTTCGAACTCGATTGTGTATTTTTCAAGGCCAGCTTCGGCGGCACTTAATTTGCCCTTGTAAACCTCAAAAGAAGCCTTTTCCTGTTCAAATTCGTCGTGAGAAATGTGTCCGCCTTTGTAAAGATGCTTTATTCGGGCAAAATGAGATTTGGCGTAGTTGAAATTTGCTTGTGCCTGGTCTACTTCCGCTTGCCAGGCTTTTACGTCAGAATCGCCTTTTCCATTGTCGATTATGGCCAAAATATCACCTTTTTTGACCCTGTCGTTTTCTTCAACCATTATTTCTTTAACCGTACCGCTTATCAAACTACTTATCTTCATATTATCCGTGATTTCCAGGGTCCCAGAAATGTCCACAGTCCGCTTAATTGTGCGTTTTTGAGGCTTTTTTGTCTCGAAAAGCTCCTTTTTAGGTGTTTTGTAGATTTTCCAGCGCCACAAAGCGATAGATAGAACAGATGCGACAGCCAGGGCGATTATTAGAGTTTTGGGGTTTATTTTTGGATTATTCATGAAATTTCCGATTTATTCGAGTGTTTGCTATACAAATGACTTGGACATTATAAAACCGTGACACAAAAAATTATAGAAAAGAAG
>JBHPCE010000032.1:0-9412 GCA_042576345.1 Candidatus Babelota bacterium
AAGGCGGAAAATCAAAGAATTGACCTGCTTTTAAAAAGTGCGCAAGGGCAAGCTCTTGATGCTGAGTGTGAAGTACTACGTAAAACACTAGAAAAGGCATGGCAAAAGTCACCCACAGACATATGTGGCATGGTTGCCTCGTATAAAAGGATTTAAGGGGGGTTGATTTAATAGTGGCTGATTTAAGAGGGAGCGTCTGGCTTGTTCAAGGGGCTACCGTTTAAATGAGAATGAGGCGGCCATAGGCAGCAAAAAGAGCGCGGCGTATAAAAAAACGTCGCGCTCTTTTTTATTTTTAAAAGCAAGATCTCTTAGAAAGAGAAGCCAACTTTTGCGTTAATTCCAGATTTAGAGCTAAAGCCCATGGAATAAACGGCTCCACGTCCTTCATCATTTTTTGCTGAATATTCAACATCAACGAGAAGGTTTGCTTGTACTTTGTTTGTATTTACAGATCCGTAGATTACATTGTTGTCGTCGTCTGTATTTGTATTCCATGTAACCATTGCCACGTTAGGCATTAAGCCTTCTACACCAAGCTTGACAAGTACATTGTCTAATGTGTAGGAAAGGCCAGCAAGAGCAGACAGTCTGTGAAGTGAAAATGGGATGCTCTTTTCGACCATCTCTTCTCCCAAGTCAATATTGATGCTGTCAGACTCATCGCCAAATGCTTGTGATTGTACGTATGCGGGAACTTGCATTAATAGCTCACTTCCTGCTCCTAGCGCTGTGATTCCATAGTTGGCTTTGAAAAAACCACCGAGATTTTTGTAAAGCTCTGTGCCTCCAGAAACTTCTGCTTTTGCAATCAGTTTTTTTGTGAATGCAGGTTTTGCAGAAATCTTACTGTTTTCACCAAACTTTGTGTTTCGCATTTGGGCATTAAGTTCAATGTGTGCATCTACAAATGAACCTTTTTTTGTTGTAAGGCCGTAACCAGCAAAGAGGCCTAAAAAACTACCTTCAACGTGTGTGTTAATCTTGTTTACACGCCTTACTAATCCAGTTAAAACAGTTGATGTACCAGCATAGAAATCACCAAATCCCTTTTTGTAAACACCTGAAGCTTTTACTGAAGCGAATGGTGAAAGTTGCCACCATTTTTCGGTGCCTATATTAGCGGAAGTTACAATCTCACCTTGTGCATAAAAACCGTTTACAAAAGGTACCAACTGAGTTGCATTGTCGGAACCCATTGAATAAATCTTTGCAAGTGTATTCATATTTTTTGAGTATCTCAGTTCGCCCTTGAGTTCACCTTGTCCGTTTTGGGAAAAAGCGCCAAGTGAAGTTGAAAACTCATACGAAGGTTTTTTACGTTTGCTGATTACTGCAGTTTTAAACGTTTTTGGCCGTCGGACCCTTTTTTGCGGACCTTTGGCATTTGAAGGAGCATTTGCAAGAGCAATAGAAAGAGCTAAAGCAATTATAGATATTTTACGCATTTGTATTACCTCTTGAATATGTGAATGTCAGTATTTGTACTTAACATCTCAACTGAGTATTTTTAACCACTACGTACTCTTAGCGCGTGAATTCAATTTCGCAACCAATCGTATTCGATTTTTTTGACAAGAAGTTTTTGTAACGTACCTCCTCATTTATGTGTTTTACATGCTACAACGTTTCAAAGGAGGATATCTCTAAAAAGAGAAGCCTACCTTGGCCTCAAAGCCATTAAGCGAACCTCTAAGAGAAAACCGAGTTGGTTTCTCTTGCGTGGAAAACGGATTATCAAAGTCTATGCCGATGTACGGATCAACTTTATATTCCGTTTTTTCCATTTCTGCAAAATTATCGCTTGCACAATTTTCAAATTCCATCACCATAGTCGACATGCCCACTTTGATGGCAAATCCAAGTTTCTCGTCAAAATATCCCAGCGCCGCAAGGCCAGAAGAAGATTTTTTGCACGTCGGACTGTTGTGTATGTCGCTCAATTCACCTTCATCTCTTAAAGCCGACCACCTTTGTGACGGAAGAGTTTTTTTGTATATTCTTTCCGAAGCAAAGAAAGCCCTAATGGAGCGAACATTGTTGAAAGTATTCCATATAGTTAGACTTCCGTCTACCCCAAAACCCAAGGCTGGTGCAAAACCCCAGTTGTTAATTGAATGGTAAGTCCTTCCAGAGCCGATTGTATGGATACTAAGGTGCCCTTTGTTAGAATCAATTAACTTGATTCCGGCTATGGCTTCCAGCGTAAATCTGCTACTGGTTTCTTTCATCAATTCTTGTATAAGGTCCATTTTTGGCGAATTTACATTTATATTTGCCCTGACTGCCCAGTATAGGCCTGGAAATGTTTCAGAAGCGTCTCGTCTGTACAAAACATTTAAAAGTCCTGCATAATAATCGTTTTTCCATGTGGCAGTGAAATCTGCGTAAAATCCATCAATCAAGCTTAAAAAGAGCGTGTTTTCGCGAAGTGATGTAAGAGGAAAGTTGCACAGAGGTTGGCGAAGGTTATGTATGTATCCAACTTCTGAGGCCATTGAGTCGAAAAGATATGTTTTGATGGATGTAAAAACATTAGATTTTTTCTTTTTTGTGCCGAGTGTATATGGAGATTGCGTTTCAGAATCCATGATGAAATATGGTTTTGGATCTGCTTTTCCTGCAATATCTTCGTAAATGCCCGAATAACATGCGTTTGTTAGGAAAAATAGAGAAAAAATTAGAAATTTCGCTAGTTTTTTCATTTTTTTTCCTTCCTTTTAAAACACACATTTACGCATCATCCTTCAATAAGAATATATTAATTATTGCTCAATACCGCAAAAGGGCTTTTTATGGAGGGCTTTTTATGGTTATTTTTGGCCATTTTTGATGTGCATTTAGAGAAAATTCAAAATTTAAGGTCATTTTTTCACGTGTGTTTTACTGTATAAACGGTATAATTTGGCTGTTGTATGCGGGTTTTATACTTTCTTGGGGGATCTAGATGAAAAAAGTTGAATTACTGCATTGTATGGGCGATGATCTGATGATTGTAAATGCTGCTCGCGTAAGTTTTAATAGGCAAAGTAATTGGGGTGACGGAGAAAAAGGAAAGATAAATGAGAAAGATGTTTCTCTGATCAATTATTTGTCCAAAAATGGTCACTGGACGCCATTTGCTCACCCTCAAATTCAATTTCGTATTAAACTTCCAATAATTATTTGTCGCCAGTGGTATCGCCACACAATCGGGTTTTTGAGAAGTGAAGTATCGCGAAGATACGTGCAGTACGAGCCTGAATTCTTTGCTCCAGAGTCTTGGAGGCAGTCTTCTCCACAGATTAAGCAGGGAAGTTTAAGCAAAGAGGTTGCAGATCCGGAAGCTTGCAGTCAGGCGTACGAAAATCTGTGCAAAAATGCGCTAGAAACATACAATTTTTTGTTAAAGCAGGGTGTAGCTCCAGAGCAGGCGAGAATGGCTCTTCCACAGTCGATGTACACCGAATTTGTAGAAACTGCATCACTTTATGCCTACGCCAGATTTTGTCGTCAGAGGCTCGATTCCCATGCGCAAAAAGAAATTCGCGACTATGCAAAAGAAATTTCAGACATAATTGCGCAAAAATTTCCCGTGGCGTGGAAAGCCTTGATGCAAGGTGTTCTAGTTACAGAGCCCCAACAGGCATCAGGTAAAGAGGCTTCTCATCAGGTGGCATCCCAATAACTCTTTTTACAGCTTCACCGGAAAATGCGCCTATGGCTACTGTACCAAGATTTAGTGCGGTGGCCTGAAGGTAAATGTTTTGTGATGCGTGGCCAACTTCCATGTGGACGTATCTTGAAGCTTTTGGGCCATATTTTTGTTGCGTTCTAGTGTGAACTCCAGCAAAAACAACAGTTGCTGGTGCTGATTCAATGGCATCCTGCCCCATGCCAGCGCTCATGAGCTCGTCTCTAAAATTTCCCGACTTTACTTGTCTGAGCGCATTTTCTTTTGCATCAAATTTGTATATCCCAGTTTCAAGACCATCCACATTTGTTGCAACAACATAAAGCTCGAGTGGGTAGAGTGCGCCTGCAGAAGGGGTAGATCTGTAGCCACCATCACTTGTTATTCCTTGTGCAGCCCAAAGTAGCTGAGAAATTTGTTCAAGTTTAAGAGGTAAATTCCTGTAGCTACGTACAGACCGTCTTTTTGAAATTGCTTGCTCGATATTTAAAGATCCTGTTTTAGCGGGGTTTGGAAGCTCAATCATAACATTTCTGACTTTCGATTTTTCATACGGTCTAGGCCTTATTTTCTGGGCGATATTGGTTTTTTGAGAGAGTGCGAAGATTGCTATGAGCAAAAGGCCTGTCCACGTTGGTTTATAAAGCATTATCTGCCTCCTTTCAGTTGTTTTTTTGTGGTGACACTTCAAACGGATTGTTTAATACTTGCAATAATGCATCGTGTGTTGTGAAGAGATTTTGAGTGTTTAATTTTTCTTGGGGTGAGGAGTATTTTATGCAGCTAATGAAAGATAAAGAGAAACAGTTGTACAGGTTCGAAAAATTTCGCAAGGAAAACCTTGTTCTCCTTTTTGAATGGATGCAGCAGCCTTATGTTGAGCGCTGGTCAGGCGCTGCAGGAAGTTTTGGATTTTTTGAAAGAAAATATAAAGATTTATGTTCCCAAGAAGATGGTTCGTTTTTAATTTATCTGAGCGGCATTCCACTAGGATTTTTGAGATATTATTATACCGATCGAATTGGAGACGGTTGGTGGGCAAAGAGTGATCCGTGTGTTTTAGATACAGTTCGTATGATTATAATAATTGGAAGGCCGTCGTACCTTGGCATGGGGCACGGAGCAATGATTATCAATATGTTTGCGCATAAGCTTTTCTGTGAAAGGCCGTCATTAAAACGCATTTTAATCGGCCCAAATCATAAAAACATTGCTGCAGTAAAATCTTACGAAAAAGCCGGCTTTAGAAAAATTAGGGAAGAAGAGACTGAAGAGGGCCGAGTTCAGTTGATGGAATACTTACGGTCATAAAAGGGTCCAGGTTTTGCCTGAACCCCACAAAAATATTATTCCGATTTTGAGGACCTTCTTGCATATTTCGACATCAATTCGCCCTCGCCCAGCACGTGTCCTTTCATTGCGTCTGCAAGCTCGATTTTTGTACTTCCTTCTTTGATGCTCAGTGTTGTATCAAATGCATAGACTCTGAAAATATACCTGTGCTTGCCGCTTGGAGGGCAGGCGCCGCCGTAACCAACTCTGTTCCAGCTGTTGTTTCCGCGAACAACTCCAGAAATTGTAGTCTCATCAACGCCTTCTTCAAGACTGGTAACGTTTACCGGGATGTTAAAAAGAACCCAGTGGACCCATGTTCCCATTGGAGCGTCTGGGTCGTCACATACAAGGGCTACGCTTTTTGTGTTTGGAGGTAGATTGCTCCAAGAAATTGGCGGAGAAATGTCTTTGCCCTCGCATGTGTAGTTAATTGGAAGTGTGTCGCCGTCAGAAAATGCGCTGCTAGAAACATTGATTTTTACAACCTTCCTTTCTACAGATTTTGTAGATGCCTTTGCTGTCGAGCCTGTTACATTTTTTTTCTTGGCAAACATTCTTCCGAGAAACAAGACAACTACGGCCAAAAGTGCCCCTGCCAAGTACCAGCCATAACGGATAATCATTGCATTTTCCCCTCTTTTGCGACTCGCATACACTCCTAAAAAGACAAGTCTATAGGATAAGTTTCATTATTCTAGGGGGGCTGATAGTTTAAAAATAATTTATTTTCATGGCCTCTTTTACAGCTTTCATTGTACTGCAAGCGGCGCCGTGAGCCTTTTCTGTTCCATCTTTGAGTATTTTTTTGATGTGCCCCAAATCTTTTGCAAAGGTTTCTCTGCGCTCGCGTATTGGGGCCAGGAAGGTTTGTAGAACTTCGTTGAGGTATTTTTTGACTTTTACATCCCCAAGACCGCCTCTTGCATAATGCTCCTTGAGTTTTTTTACTTCCTCTTGGTCGGGGTCGAAGACATCAAGGTATGTGAACACAGGGTTGCCTTCAACTTTGCCGGGATCTTCTACGCGAAGGTGTCCAGGGTCGGTGTACATCGACATAACCTTTTTGGAGATGTCATCAGCGCTGTCGCCCAAATAAATTGCGTTACCGAGCGATTTTCCCATTTTTTCTTGACCATCAGTTCCGGGCAATCTCCCGCCGGTTTTGGGTACCATGGCTTTTGGTCGGACAAGGGCTGGGTTGTAAATTTTATTAAATTTGTCCACAATCTCACACGTTTGCTCAATCATCGGCAGTTGATCGGCTCCAACAGGAACAAGATGAGCGCCAAAAGCGGTGATGTCAGCTGCCTGACTTACAGGATACACAAAAAATCCAAGTGGAGTGCTTTCTCCAAAACCTTTTTGTTTAATTTCGGTTTTGACTGTGGGGTTCCTGCCAACGCGAGCAACTGTTACAAGATTCATGTAAAAAATGGTCAGTTCAGCGATTTCTGGAATCATCGATTGAATGAAGATTGTACTTTTTTCAGGATCAATGCCAACAGCAAGATAGTCCAGAGCGACTTGAGTTATATTTTCTCTTATCTTTTCTGGTGTCTGGGCATTGTCGGTAAGAGCTTGAACATCGGCCACAAGGACAAATTGATTGTACTCGTCTTGAAGCTCTACTCGATTTTTAAGTGATCCGACGTAGTGACCCAAATGAAGTGGGCCGGTTGGCCTGTCACCAGTTAAAATTACTTTTTTCATTGTTCAGTCCGATGAATTTTGGATTTATAAACTTTGAATAAGCATATCTTTTTTTGTCGTGTATTTCGAATTATTTACTGATCATGCCGATGTAAAGATTTGTTTTAATTCCAGGTTATTTCATTTCGTCATTCCAGTTTATCCCATTGTCATCCCAGACTCGATCTGGGATCTAAACCGCTTAATCCAGAGGGCTTTACACAGAAAGGTGCTTTAGTGTGGGGTTTTCAGTATTAACTGTTTTAATCAAATTTTATGAACCAGAATATTTTATGGCAAAAAAAGGACTAGATCCCAGATCGAGTCTGGGATGACAATAGAAAGAAAGTTGTTGAATATTCTTACTATTCTTTCTGTGTATTTCGAATTGTTTTGAACTTAGTTTCTTGAAAAATCTATCCTATTTCCGTTTACCATTGTTGAGTTGTTAAGAGTTTTTCTTTTCAAAAAGAGAGAGGACAGACATGGGCGAAGGATGTGGAGAAAAAGACTGCTGTGTATGCACAAAATGCGGTGGCAGCTGCGAGGTTGGAGGTAAGGTTTGCCCAGAGTGTGGTGGTGAATGTAAACCAAAAAGACATTTTTGTCACAAATGCGGTAAAGAGTGCATTGGATGCGGTGGTAAGTGCCAGAATTGCGGTTCAGAATGTGGCGACTAGAATTTGTTAATTTATAAGTTTTGTAGTATCCCTCGGCTTTGTCCGGGGGATTTGTTTTTCCAAATTTTTTAGGTCTTGTATATTGTCATTCCGGACTTGATCCGGAATCTAATCCGCTTTTACTAAAAGGGACTAGATCCCAGGTCAGAGCCTGGTATGACAATAGAAATTGAGAAAAAACGTCGCAGCTTACAAAAAACACCAAACAAAAAAGATGTCGTTATCATAAAGGTTTTTCGCTATATTTAGTTATCGGTTGTGTTTTGTTTGTTGTGGATGTGGGGAACAGAAAATGTCGTTTGGTGTAAAGTTTATGCTGCTGGTCGCAGTATCCGCTGTTGGTACGTATGTGTTTATAAAGAAACCGTGGAAAAAAGAGGCGCAAGAGATGAAGCTTTCTGTAAAAGATATCAATGTGGACGATAAAACTCATCCAGTTGTTATTATCGGTGGTGGTCCTGCAGGGCTTACCGCCGCAATTTATTTATCTCAAGCCAGGTTTTCGCCAATTCTTCTGGAAGGAAAGATGCCTGGTGGGGCACTAACTCAATCTCACGCTGTTCAAAACTGGCCTGGAGAAAAAGAAATTCGTGGCTCAGTTCTTATGGACCAGATGCGTGAGCACGCGCTGCATGCAGGGGCTAAAATTGAAAGTAAAGAGGTTGTGAGCGTCGATTTTTCATCTTGGCCTCTCAAAATTGTTGTAAAAGATATCTTGTCAGGAAAAGAAGAAGAAATAAAAGCTCTGTCATGCTTTATTGCCACTGGGTCGGCTCCAAATTTTCTTGGGATTCCTGGTGAGCGTGGTGCAGATGGATATTTTGGAAAAGGCGTTTCCACATGCGCTGTATGCGACGGTGGGCTTTTCAGAGGAAAAACGGTGGCGATTGTTGGTGGAGGAGATTCGGCAATTGTTGAGGCCGAATATCTTTCGTCATTGGTAAAACAGGTTCATATCTTTGTTAGAAAAGACTCTTTCAGAGCTGCAGATGGTGTTAAAGACCGCGTTCTAGCTCAAGATAACGTCAAGGTTCACTTTAATACCGAAGTTCAAAAAATTAACGGTGACGGCAAAAAAGTGACAGGTGTTGCTTTAAAAAACAATGTGAGTGGGCAAGAAAGTGAAATTGTGATTGATGGATTGTTTTTGGCGATCGGTTCTCATCCAAACACAGATATTTTCTGCGATCACATCGAGTGTGACGACTACGGATACATTGTTTTAAAGGACGGACAGCGAACCTCTGTGGAAAGTGTTTTTGCAGCAGGAGATGTTGCAGACCCCGTTTACAAGCAGGCAATCACATCATCTGGAGACGCATGCAAGGCGGCACTTCAAATTATGAGCTTTTTAAGAAGTGTTGGAGTTGCAACATCAAAAGTGGAGGCCGTGGAAGAAAAAGAGGTTGAAAAAAAGGAAGAAAAGGCCAAAAAAGAGCCTGAGCCGGAAAAAGTTGAGGTTAAAGATGGGCCAAAAGTGGAAGTTGAAGCCGAAAAAGAAGAGCCTAGTGTTTCAAGTGAAGTTGAAGAGCAAGATGACGCCACAGGCGAGATCATCAAAGTGGAAAACGCTTCAAACTTTCGGCGTATGATCAAAGACAGCTCCAGGCCGGCGGTTGTGGATTTTTACGCAACGTGGTGCATGCCTTGCAAGCTGATGCACCCGATTTTCGAAGCCGCAGCACAGTCGTTTGCCGGCAGGGCAGACTTTTACAGCATAAACATCGACGAAGTCGGTGAAATTGCAAGAGAGCATGGCATTCAAGGAATTCCAACGTTTTTGTTTTTAGATCCTTCTGGTGAAGAGCAGGACAGAGTTGTTGGCGCTCAGAGCGCAGAAGATTTAACTGAAAAAATCGAATCGTTGCTATAAAACCTTCGGGCCGCATTTCCTGCGGCCCAACAATCTGAATTTACTCAAATTATGTTTCAGCTTGACAATTTTTATGCCTCTGCTATCTTTTATATGTGATGTTTTTTTTGTTTTTGATAGGTGAAATGTGAAAAGAGCGTGTCTTTTTCTAATTTTTATGCT
>JBHPCE010000033.1:0-9294 GCA_042576345.1 Candidatus Babelota bacterium
AACAGTGCTGCCGTCAGTGCCAACAGCTGGGCAATAGCTGCCGCGCAGGATCGGATTGAAGAAAATAGCTGGGCCGCTTTGGCTGTGGTAGACGATGTTTTAGACCTAAATTCAGATATTTCAGAAAATAGCTGGGCAATTTTAGCGCTTGATGATGCGGACAAGTCTCTTTTGACTGAAAATAGCTGGGCCATTTTGGCAATCGAGAACAATTTTGTCTCAATCGTGAGCAGTCTGTATGCAAACAGCAGTGCTGTTGTAGCGCATAGCGCATCGCTTGTACATTTTGATGAACCAGTTTCGGAAAATAGTTGGGGAATTTTAACAGACTCTCAAGAAATTTTTGTAACAAGTGGGATTGGAAAAATAAATGGGCTTGGCAATCCACTAGCTGGGTGTGCGTATGTTCATGGAGACTCAATCTTTTCGGTAAGGTGGTCGCCAAACGGCACTTATTTGGCTATTGGAGCTGATACTGATGGTGGCGTTGATTTAAGAGTTTTGGAGTTTTCACAGCAAAATGAGACATTGAGTGTTATTTCGGGTTGCAACAAGCTCTCTGGAATCGATCCAATTTATTCCGTTGACTGGCATACCTCAGGCAATTATTTGGCGGTTGGGGGACTGCAAGATGATGGATATACGGCCGATTTAAGAGTTTTTGAATTTAACGGTACAACACTGACAAATCTTTCTGGTTGCGCCATGAATGTGGGAAATCCAGTTCAAGAAGTTCAATGGCATCCGAGCGGTGATTTTCTGGCAATGGTCATGGACAATTCTTATGGTGAAGATGTAAAAGTTTTTGAATTTGACGACGTTTCCAAAACGCTTAGTGTTCTTTCTGGATGCGATAAGCTTCATGGTGCAGGTCTTTATTCGCTCGACTGGAGCTTTGATGGTGAGTATCTGGCTGTTGGAGGTGATGATGGCGCTGGTGGCTACAACATTAGAGTTTATGCGTTTGACGACACTGCTAAGACTTTAACAGCAATCTCTGGGTGCAACATTAATTTTGACACCAGGGTTCAGGCTGTGAGATTTGAGCCCCAAGACAGATGGCTTTTTGCTGGAAGTAGAGAGAAAAATGTGTGTGTTTATGCGTTTAATGAAACGAATTTGACAGTTTATTCAAACTCAACTTTTGTGACCAATGATGATGTGAATGATATTGCCGTTTCTTCTGATGGCAAGTTTATTTTTGTGGCAGCGCATGATGGTGGAGGTCAAAATTTATTCGGTCTCGAGTTTGATCCAGACGAAGACTCTTTGACCAAAATTTCTGCCGCTTGCAAAACACAGGGAACAGATGATTTAAGATCCGTTTCTTTGAGAACTGGAGAGCTTTATTTTGCAGCTGGAGGTGATTATAGCTACAGCACTGACTTGGAAGTTTATCCAGTGGAGCATGAAGACGGGGGTTATGTTTCTTTGCCTTATGTCAACAGCTGGGCAATAGTGTCGACCAATGAAGAAATTTATCCTCATTATGCTGCTTTTTTAGCAAACAGCGGTTCTGTTGTGAGCTTGGATGAAAAGATCTTTGCCAACAGTGATGCAATTTTGGCCAACAGCAGTTCGATTGTGCACTTTGGAAATTTATCTAGGGTTAACAGTAATGCTTTGGTGTCACAAAGTTGGTCTATTTCAAATTTAGACGAGAGGGTATTTTCTCACAGCAGTGCAATTGTGGCAGCAAACAATGCGTTACAATCACATAGCAGTTCGATTGTGTTTATAGATGATTTAGAAAAAGCCAGTAGTTATGCAATTCAGGTTCACAGTAGTTCGATAATTAATCTTTCGGATTTGCCTGTAGAAAATAGTAATGCCATTATCGCGCAAAGTTGGTCAATTGTGTCTTTGGATGAGTTGGTTGGTGAGAACAGCAGTGCACTTGTAAGCCTTGATGATCGAGTTGATGTGCTTGAACCAGATGTTTTGGAAAACAGTTGGGTAATCTTGGCTATTGACGATGCAGCCGACGACATTGGTACAAATTCGATTCCAGAAAATAGTTGGGCCATCTTATCCCTTGACCAGCGATTGGATGATGTTGAACCGATAATTTGGGCAAATAGCTATGCTGAAATTGCTCACAGCTGGTCTTTGGTGTCTTTGGATGAGCTTATTAAAGCAAGTAGTAGCTCAGTGCATGCCAATAGTTGGGCAATAGTTTCTATTTCAGAACTTGCTTTTTCAAACAGCAGTGCTTTGGTTGAGTTGTCTTTTTGCAGGGACAATAGTTGGGCGATAGCTGCGCTTGATGAAAGGTTGGATTCTGTGGAAACACTTCTGCAGGAAAACAGCAACACATTGATTGCTCACAGTGGCTCACTTGTTTATTTGGATTGTCTTGCAGAAAACAACAGTTATGCACTTTTGACTTTTGATGAAAGGGAAAATTTTGCAGAAGAAGACGTTGGTGATAACAGTCACGCAATTTTAAGTTTAGATTTTCAGCTTCTGGGAAACAGTCCTGGAGTTGTACACATAGACCAAAGGCTTAGCAGTTTGGAATCTGAAATTGCTCCTAACAGTTCTGCAATAATTGCGCAAAGCTGGGCGTTTTCAAATTTGGATGAAAGAGTTGATGAAAATCAGTCTGCATACAAGTCGATAGACGAATACATGACTTCAGTTGATATCGAAGGTCAAATTGCGGATAACAGTTTTGCTCTGGATAAATTGTGTGACAATTGGGTCTTGAATGGTAAAGTTGAGGCCCACAGCGATGCTGTTGTTGCACAGAGTTGGGCTATAGCAAATTTGAATGATCTTATACTTTCAAACAGCGATGCACTTTTGACTCAAAGTAATTCAATTGCGTTTTTTGACCAGCTTGCTTCAGAAAATAGTTGGTCAATTTTGGATTTGAATGCTCGCGTTGATGCAGCAGATCAGGGAATAGAGGACAATAGTTGGGCAATAGTGTCTTTAAAAGAGGAAGAAATTGGGCTTTCCGAGGATAACAGCTGGGCACTTTTGAATGTTGGAGATAGCATTGTAGATTTTGAATTGGCTATTGCGGAAAATAGCAATGCGATTGTGGCACACAGCGCATCGCTTATACATTTTGATGATCCAATTTCGGAAAACAGCTGGGGAATTTTAGCAAATTCTAGCGAGGTTTATCTTACCAGAATAAATGGTCTAGGCGATGCGCTTGCAGGTTGTGCCTATGTTCACGGAGATGCAATTTTTTCCATAGCGTGGTCGCCAAACGGCAGTTATTTGGCGATGGGGGCTGATACTGAAGGTGGTGTTGATTTAAGGGTTTTGGAGTTTTCACAGCAAAATGAAACTCTAACGGTTCTTACCGGTTGTAACAAACTTTCTGGTATTGACCCAATTTATTCAGTTGATTGGCATCCTTCTGGAAATTATTTGGCGGTGGGGGGGCTTCAAGATTACGGATACACGGCTGATCTTAGGGCTTTTGAGTTTAATGGTACTACACTGACAAATCTTGCTGGTTGTGCAATTGATGCAAGTGGTTCGGTCCAAGAGCTTCAGTGGCATCCAAGCGGAAATTTTGTAGCGATTGCTGGTGAAAATTTTATCAGCAGTGAGGATGTGAAGGTTTATGAGTTTGACAGCGAAGCAGAAACATTTAGTGCTCTCTCTGGTTGTGACAAACTTCATGGCAATGGGTTTAGATGCCTTGACTGGAGCGCTGATGGTAATTATTTGGCTGTTGGCGGAGAAGATGGAACGGGTGGCTATAATATCCGTGTTTATTCTTTTGACGACAGCGCCAAGACTCTTACAGAGCTTGCAGGATGTCGAATTAACTTTGATACCATAGTCCAGGCTTTAAAGTGGGATCCTCTTGGTCGGTGGCTTTTTGCTGGAAGTCAACAGACCAATGTGCGTGTTTATGCCTTTGATGGTTCAAATTTGACTGTTTATTCAAGTGCAACTTTTTCGACAAACGATGATGTAAATGATATTGCAGTTTCTAGCGATGGTAAATTCATTTTTGTAGCAGCACATGACGGTGGAGGTCAAAATTTATTTGGTCTTGAATTTGATCCAGAAGCTGATTCCCTTACAAAAATTTCTGCCGCCTGCAAGACACAGGGAACCGATGATTTAAGGTCAGTTTCTTTGAGAACTGGAGAGTTTTATCTTGCCGCTGCGGGTGATTCTACGTACAGCACAGACTTAGAAGTTTATCCTGTAGAAAAATTTTATTACTCGTGGCCGGAGGCCAACAGTTGGGCTATTTTTGAAAAAGTAGATTGCATAGTTCCTTTCAGTAATGCATGCACAGCTCAAAGTTGGTCCATTGCTAGCATCGATGAACTTTTGAAATTGAATAGTAACGCTATAATTGCCCACAGTGCATCGATTGATTATCTCAATTCACAGACGATCGAAAGTACGAGCAATGCTTTGTTGGCGCAAAGTTGGTCGCTTGCAAATGTTGACGAAAAAATTGTTGAAAATAGCTTTGCGGTTGAACAAAATTCCGAAACATTGGATGCTTACAGTTCTGCGATTGCGTCGCTCGATGAAAGGTTTTTGTCAAACAGTGCGGCGATAAATGCAAACAGTTGGGCAATTGAAAATTTACACAATCCTTTGAAGGAAAATAGTTGGGCAATTGTTGCTCAAAGTTGGTCGGTAAAATATACAGAAGATTTAGTTGCAGAAAATAGTTGGGCAATTTTGGCGAGCGAAGATGGCGTTTCTGGAATTGAAAATCAAGTTTCCGAAAACAGCTGGTCAGTATTGTCTCTTGACGGCCGCAACGATGTTGCTGATGGCGTAATTGATGATAATAGTTGGTTGATTGTTGAGTTGGAAGATGTCATTAATGGTCTTGAAGAAAGTTTGATTGATGCTTGTAGCAGTTCCATTTTTGCAAATAGTTTTGCAATTCCTCATATCTCAGAACTTTTGGTTCCGAACAGCAATGCGATTGCTGCGCACAGCTGGTCCATTGCAAATTTAGATGAAAGAGTTACAGAAAATAGTAACGTCATAGTCCAAGTTGTTGTGTTTACCGTAAATAGCTGGACAATTTTGTCCCTTGAAGACCGAACAAGCGCAATTGAAGCTTTGGCTCCTACCACGAGTGACGCGATTGTGGGTCATAGTTGGTCTGTGGCCAATTTGGGTGAACGTGAATCTGCAAACAGCAATGCAATTACTTCTTTTTACCCATGGGCAGATGATGCTGCTGATTTGGTTGTGGAAAACAGCCATGCAATTGTAGAAATAGATATTTTAACAACCAACAGCGCTGCTGTAATTTCTTTGGATACAAGGCTTTCAGATGTAGAAAGTCTTTCTGAAACGACCAGTAATGCCTTTATTTCTCAGAGTTGGTCTGTTGCCAATGTCGACGATAGAGTTAATGAAAATAGTTGGGCAATATTGGCATCTAATGATGATTTTGCGGTGTCTACATATGTAGCAGATCTAGAAAATAATAGTTTTGCGATAAAAAAAATAGAAGAAGATTTTGTAACGTTTGATGCGGCACTCACAGAAAATAGCAATGCATTTTTGGCCAACAGCTGGTCAGCAGTAAATCTTGATGAAAAATTTAATGTCAACAGCAGTGCGGTTGTATCGCAAAGTTGGTCTTTGGCTAATTTGGATGAGTTTGTTGAGCAAAATAGTTGGTCTATCGATTCTACGGATTCAAATGTTGGCAGTGCAGAACAAAATGTTTTGGAAAATAGCTGGGCAATTCTGGCAATTGAAGATCGGGTTGGAGTTACTGATAACAATAGTTGGGCCATTGTTTCTACTCAGAGCGACGTTTCAGATGCCGATACGTTGATGTTATCTTTGAGTAGTGCCCTTGTTTCCAACAGCGCATCGGTTGATTATTTGGATGAACTAAGTGTGAATAATAGTTGGGCGATAGTTTCTAATTCAAAAGCGGTTTTTGTTGGAGAACCTGTTTGGTTAGAAGAGTGTGATGTCAGTAGCCAACTTGACCATGGTGCCACAGTGCGTAGAAGTGCATGGAGTCATGACGGTAAATATTTGATGATTGTTGGTTATCCATACTCTGGAATTGTGGGGCGAATTTATGAGTACAACGAAAATACTTGCAGTTTTACCGAGCTTACTGGCTGCAGAATTTCGCCTCCATACAACTACGTTAACTACGTCGATTGGCATCCAACAGACAACTACGTTTTGATTGGTGGTGACGACAACGGTGGTACATACGAAGTCCGATCATATGAGTTTAATGGGACTACGCTCACAGAATTGACCTGGGCAAGAGCGGATACTGGTTCTTTGACTTATGAGTCTGGGTGGCATACAAGTGGCAACTTCTTTGCTGTTGTGGGAAGTAATTTTACCGGCGGAGATGACGTTAGGGTTTACGAGTTTGATGATGTTTCCGAAGAGGTTACAGTCTTGACCGGTTGCGCAAAAGATCATGGTGCAACGTTGGATGATCTTCACTGGAGTCCAGATGGAAATTACCTGGCTGTCGCTGGTTCAACAGGTAGTGGAAGTGCTACAATTCGCGTATACAGCTTTTGTTCAATTGAAAAAATATTAACAGAGCTTACTGGTTGTTCGGTTGATTTCGATTCTACTGTGCCAGTTCTTTACTGGCATCCTTCGGGTAGTTATCTTTTTGCTGGTTCATCACAAGATAATATTCGTGGATATTCATTTGATGGTAGCGGCTTAACAGTTATGCCAGGATGCGATGTCTCTATTGATGATGTTGTTTTCGAAGGTGTTTTTAGCGAAAGCGGAAGAGTTTTTTACATCGGTCAATATTATGGTTCTGATGGCGTTAATATGAGAGGTTTCATATTTGACTCCGTTGCAGAAACCTTGACTGAAGATATAAGTCTGAGAAGGTCTGTAGGTACAGGTGATGTGTATGGTTTGGCGCTCCGTGGCGATGACATAATGCTTATTGTTTCTGGAGAAACGTCTGTTGGGAGTTCTGGATATAGAGTTCACTACGGATCTTTGATTGACAACAACAGTTGGGCATTAGTTTCGCTTAGTGATGGTATAAATTCTGCTGGAACACAAATTTTGGGAAATAGCTGGACAATTGTTCATCTTGATGAAGTTTTGAATATTTCTGAAACCACAAGTTCGGGCCTTGTATCTTTAGATGCCGCATTCAAGCAAGATGAAGAACTGCTTTTGGCTACAAGCGACGTTTTGATTGCCCAAAGTGAATCAATTGCAAGCCTGCAAGCGAGAATTTTAGCGTCCAGTAGTGCAATTTTGGCCCATAGCTGGTCTTTGGTTAATGTTGATGAAAGAATGGCGTTTAACAGTAATTCAATTTTTTCAAATTCCTGGGCGATAGCGGCAATCGGGCCAAGAGAAAGTGTTAACAGAACTACTGTTTCTTCAAATAGTTTTTCTATCGTGGAAAATAGCTGGGCAGTGGCATCTTTAGATGAAAAGGTTTTGGGTAATAGTGATGCAATTTCGTCGCAAGACACCGAAATTTCCACTGCAAGTCAGGAGGATACAACAGAATATCAATTATCTTTGGCAACGATAGACAAGGGACGGGCAGATCTTCATTTTCTTGATGCAAACATGACCCTTTCGTACGACTTGAGCATAAAGTCTGGGCATAAGCTTTATTTTGAAGACGACGTTGTGCTGGAAGGTGCTGGACACAAAATTAGATTTGGCACAAGTGACAGCGCAGATTTGGTAGTTTCTGACGCTAAGCAGGTGTCTGTGAAGAATATATTTTTAAATAATTTCAGGTCGGACAAAATAAGCATTGGAACTGGAGCTTCTTTAAAGTTTGATCAGGGTACAAAGCTTGAGCTTGCAGAAAACGACGACTTGACTTGGACTTTATCTTTCATAGGAAATTCAACACTTTCTGGTGCTGGAAACACGCTTGATCTTTCTGGCGGTGGAAGATTGGAAGTTTCTTCTGGGAGTGAGCTTTTGCTCAAGGATATTTTGATTAAAGGTGTCTCCAGTACAAATCTTTCGTGTGCCGATTCAGCTTCGACAATCAAGCTGAGTAATGTGGGCATTATCATTCCAGAGAGGTTAGATTTTAACGAGGGAGCTTTAAAAATAGATTCTGAGGCAATCTGTTCTGGTGGAGGTGTATTTTCTTACAGGACAAGCCAGTCCAGCACCATTTTAGCCAATTCAAAGTTGAGGTTTGATAACGAAGTGACATTCAGTTACGACCCTTCAAACTCATCTAAAACTCTTCTTATTTTCACAGACACATCATCAAGGTTGGAGCTAGACGATGTTACGGTAAAAATTGCTTCTGGTGGACTGCAACTTACAAAAGGAACGTTGGGTGTGCTCAAGGCAAGTGTTGTTGAATGTGATTCATCTGACGCCGATAATGGGCTTATCATAGGCGATGGTACGCTGGCTAACGATCAATGGATAGATTTGCGTCCCGGGGCCAAAATCGACATGCAATCGGGTGTGTTTAATTATTTGAATGTCGAGTCTTAGAATTTCAGTTTTGTTATGTTGGACAAAATTCTTGGTGGGTGAAAATCTTCGTAGAACTCTACATAATATTTTTCGTCAAAATTTGAATTTCTGTTGGTTAGAAGATTTGGAATATCCATAAGATGTTTTCCGACTAAACCTGAGTGTATTTCATCGTGGTGTGGATGTCTGATTTTGTCTGAATTTCTACTCTTTTTTATAGCTATTGGAATATTGATTATATGACACATATTATGAGAGTATGTTCTTTGGTATATGCCTAAAACCCTTTGTACCACGTCGCCATGTGAATAGATATTATAAACCCTAGGCATGATTTTTTTTTGAGGGCTGTATGCGATACAGTCAACTGGACATGCAAGTAGGAAACAGTATTTAACTACTTTCTTAGCTTTTACATTATCTATGAATTTTTGTGTGACCAATTTTTTCAATCTAGCAATGCATAATCTTAGGTTTTTTGCTATGTCAATCACATTTCCGTGTGTTGGATTTTCATCTTGAGTTCTTAGGATTTCGAGTATTGAGCTTGCAACGTTCATCCCTTTACCTACTTGTTGAAATAAATACGCGAAATATCCAAGCCTTATCGCATTAAGCGCCGAGCTTAATTTTTCCATGCTGTATTTTCCACCTTTCATGAGGGTGATAAAAAAATTTCTTGGATAGTTTAGCATCATACTATTTAATAAAGATGTTCCTGAAACATGCTCTTCAAATATTAACTTGTCAAAACGATTTGCCAACTTAACAATTTTTCTTTCTGCAGCTTGGTCGCAATCCAAACATAGCGCCATCAGTGTACTTGCCAAATTTATTACGTTGGCGCCATGACTG
>JBHPCE010000034.1:0-8981 GCA_042576345.1 Candidatus Babelota bacterium
TTATCTGCTTTTGGAGGTGAAAAGAAAAGAAGAAGCAAAAAAAGTTTATGAAGAAACCAAACAAGCATTTGAAGGTGTAAAGTTTACAAGAGCTAAAAATCGAATGGACGAATTCTTGGATAAATGCATCAGAGGTGAAAAAAGTAATGTCGGAGAGTGTTTGAGGTTTTTGGACGAAGATTTTAATAGCGTTAAAGGCTCAGATTTGTGATTTTTTTATCATAAAAACTCTTCTTAAAGTTTTTTCACAAAACACTTTTGGATTAAGCGGTCTAGATCCGAGATAAAGTTTTGCTTGCCGGGCATAGCTAAGCGAAGCCTGGGGATGACAATGGGATAAAATAAACCTACGCAACATCAATAAAAATCTTGACCTGTAGCAAGCTAAGGAGGCTTTGCCATAACACTCATGTTTTGGCTGTGAGTAAGGTTCTGAAGTATACTGTTCTAAGGCCTTTTTTCTATTGCCAAAATTGAGGAAGGAAAATAATGAGTCAGGCCGTTGGAATTGACATTGTCCGTGTGAGTCGGTTCGAAAAGTGGTGTAGTTTTTCAGAAAGATCTTTAAAACGGGTGTTTCACGAAAAAGAAGTTGAAAGACTCAAAGAAATTTTGTCTTCAAACATCCCGGAAAAGTTAAAGTTGCAGCGCGCCAGCCAGTTTTTGGCCTCAAGATTTGCAGTGAAAGAGGCTTTCTACAAAGTTCTGTGTTCCATAGAAAATGAAGAAAAAATAGAAATTCCAGACTTTCTCCATCTTTGCAAAAATGTTTATGTAAAAAAGGGCCCGCGTGGCGAGCCCCTTTTAAGTCACAGCTTAAATTTGCCCCAAAAGATGGTTTTTAGCATCTCCGTGGCGCACGAAACTTGTTGCGCTGTGGCGATTGTTATTTATTAATCATGTATCTCATTGATCTTCAATAATGCTTTTTATGTGAGCATTTAGATCATCAGCATCATTCATACCATTGAACAGTTTTATTTTTTTAATTCTGAGAGCTATTTCTGAGGTGCCGTTCGGGTTTTTACTATTTTCGGGGTTTTTAAATGATGGCATATATTCTCCTGCTCTGCACAGAGGGCAATTAACTAAGAATCCGTCTTCTTCGGATTGTTTGTCCCATTGTGCTAAACATTTGTTGTGAATTTTAACGTTGTGGTCGCACTGCAAAGTGATAGGTGTTGATGGAGTTGGATTTTCGTGGAGGGGTTCAAGGCAAATAGCGCATACTTCTTTTTCAGGTTTCGGTGTTGATGGTGGCCCTTCTTCTGAAGCCCCCTTCAGCTGACTAAAGCCGGCAACGGCGCACAACATCAAAATAAATAGTTTTTTTGTCATCTGTATCCTCTATAAAAGACATATGGTTAAAAAAATAAATAAACGGTTATTTGGGTAAAGCTTTATAATGCTAGCAAGTAAGTTCGTTCTGACGACTTTTATTTTAGATAAGCGCCGACTAAAATTTCTTTTGCCACTGTTTTTGATATTCCGCGGCTTTCAAGATAAAACATTATATTTTCGTCTATGCAGCTTGCAGTCGAGCTATGCGAGCATTCAACATCATCAGTTTTGGAACATAAACTTGGAACAGAAAAAATATTAGTTTTTTTGCTTAAGATTAAATTTTTATTGCTTTGATTTACCTTTGAGCCTTTGGCCGAGCTTGCAACGTGCCCGTGCGTAAGACATTTTATTTGTGCTTCTTTGTCCAAAACACTTTTGACGCATGTTGAGCTTTGGGTTGCCTGGCCGATGTGGTTTTTTAAAATTTTAAGGTCCAAAATCCGTTTTTTGCCGCCGGCAAAGCGGATTTTTGTGTTTGCGCTTGCCCCATCTTTCGAAAGTGTGCAATCGATTTCTCTTGTGATTTTTGAGTGCGCGGGAAGGGCGCAGCATCTTTTTTTGCAGCCAGGGGCCAAAATTGGGCATAAAAAACTTGCTTGTAAATTTAGTGAGGCATTCTTTTCGATTTCAGCTTTAATGCTGCAGCTATGAATGCCCAGAGACAGGAGGTCGTCTTTCACGGTGCATTGAACGTTTTCTTTGACGTGAATTTCCAAAAATAGCTCTTCGACTTGGTTTGCATCAATTCTTTTTTTTAAAAGCTGCTCTGCAAGGCTGATTGTGGTTTTTGGGGTTTTTATAAAAATAAGTTTAATTTTTGTCATTTTTACCCCGCATTGCCTTTAATTTCTTTTTCCAAAAGTTGGTTCATTTCCACAGCAAATTCCATGGGAAGCAGTTTTACAAAGGGCTCGATAAATCCTCCCACAATCATTGAATGAGCTTGTTCTGCGCTTATGCCTCGGCTTTGAAGATAAAACAATTTTTCTTCTTCCACCTTGCTAACGCGAGCTTCGTGCGTTATCTGTGCGCTGTTTTTGATGTCCATGGCTGGAAAAGTGTTTGAGTGTGACTTTTTATCTAAAATTAGGGCATCGCATTCAACGGAAGCTTTGCAGTTTTCTGCACTTTCTACAATTTTTACAAGACCCCTGTAAGTTGAATTGCCGCCGTTTGCGCTTATCGATTTTGAAACGATGCGAGAGGAAGTGTTTGATGCCAGGTGAATTGCTTTTGCACCAGAGTCATTAATTTGATTTTTACCGCATGCAGAGGCAATAGATGTAATTTCTGTTTTGGCGCCTTCGCCTTGCAAAATAACGCAAGGATATTTCATTGTAACTTTGCTACCAAAATTTCCATCAATCCATTCAACCAAAGAATTTTTATGAGCAACGGCTCTTTTGGTTACAAGGTTGTAAACATTTTTTGCCCAATTTTGAATTGTGGTGTAGCGGACACGAGCGCCCTGGAGTGCCACAATTTCTACAACAGCGCTATGAAGGGAGTCCTCAGGTGTGTTGGCAGCGGTGCAGCCTTCAACGTAGCTTACAAAGCTTTCTTTGTCCGCGATTATCAAAGTTCTTTCGAACTGGCCAAGTCCAGCGCTTTCGATTCTATAAAAAGTTTGAAGAGGCATTTTTACATGAACGCCTTTGGGAACGTATATAAAGCTTCCGCCGCTCCAAAAAGCAGTGTTTAAGGAAGAAAACTTGTTATCGTCCATTGGAACAACGCTTCCAAAGTATTTTTTAAAAATTTCTGGGTGCTTTTTGAGCCCTTCCTCTATGCTCAAAAAAATGACGCCTTGTTTCCTGCACTCTTCCTGCAGGCTGTGATAAACCATTTCGGACTCGTACTGTGCTCCAAGGCCAGAAAGATGTTTTGCCTCGGTCTCTTGCAGCTTTTCTTTTTCAAAGCTTGCCTTGGCCTGTTCTGGAATATCCTGCCACTTGCACTCAGGAGATGACAAAAGACCTTCGTAAGGGCAAATTTGCGAAAAATCGATATCAGAAATATCAGGTCCCCATTTTTGTGTTGGGACACTTAAAAAGTGGCTCAGAGCTTCCAGGCGCAAGTTCAGCATCCACGACGGCTCATTTTTGCGAGAAGAAATTTTCTTAATGGTTTCTTCAGAAAGGCCCTTTGGGGCGGTATATTTGTTAAATTTTGTCATATTCGGCTGACCGTAGTCCTTATTTTTTCTATCGTCATTCCGGACTTGATCCGGAATCTTTTCCGCTTTCGTAAAAAAGGAATAGATCCCAGATTAAATTTGGGATGACAAAGAGGTTAAAAGTCGAAGATTGCACGCAACAAAACACGTTTTCGCCTAATTCGTAGTCTTGTTGAATTTTAAGTAAAGCAAGGAATGGCAGCTATAGCAAGTTTAAAATATTGTCACTTTCTAAAAAATGACTCTCAAAAGCAGCATAAACGTTACCCATAAAGATTCGCCTGCAAAAATTCCGGTCCAAAAAATGCGGTGTTTGTCTGGATCTCTGACCAGCTTGGAAGACATTGCTCCGGCAAAAAGCCCCATTGTAAGCTCATTCGGCATTAAAATTCCACCAAAAATCATTATCGGAGAGAGTTTCAAAAGTTTTATAACCGCGCCAAAGACGCCTCCAAGAAAAAGCACAGTGGGATGAAAGCTGAGTGAATTTAAAAGTAGCGCTCTGGCTTTGGCCCTGTGGGCAAAAAGTTCTGTACTGCCTAATTTTAAGTTTGAAAGTAACAGCCAAAAACAAAGTCCTACAAAAAGTGCTGAAAGCAAAAGCCCTATCCAGTGGTGTTTTCGGATTGCTGTGTCCTCAATGGAGGCAAGTTTTCCAACTTTGAGTTGAAAAATTAAGTTTACTGCGGCGGCAAGGCAAATTGCTGTAAATGTGCATAGATAAGTCATAGGAAGCGTTTTTACCGTAAAAATCAGTGCTGCTGGAAGCATTGCGAAAAGTGTTATGAACCTTCCAAAGGGTGCCAGACCGGTTCTTCCTCCAAAATATCCGATGTGATATGTGGCTGCAGCGCAGGCTAATGGAACGAAAATGGAAACGATAAAAGGAACACCAAGCCACCATAAAAATAATATCGAAGTTACTACAACAGCCCATGGTTCGATTTTTTCCAGAAAGTGACCGTCTCCTTTGATACTCAAGAACGAAAAAAATGAATTTAGGCCATTTTTAAGATTGCTGAGTGGAAAGAATAGTTGCCGCAGATTGCTGCATGCAATTTGCCTTAAGGTTGAGGTACCAACTTCAAACAAGATAATTCCGCTGCAAAACGCCGATGCAAATTCTATTTCTCCCATTTTTGGAAACAGGCTGAGGCCTGTCCAAGAGAGGTGATTGTTTAAGGGGTAAAGAACAAGATATTTTGAGAGAAGCCCAACAAAGAGGGGCAAGGCCATTCCCAAGCCTGCAACCCAGCCGATTGCCCAAAGTGTTGGTGTAAGACTTAGCGGAAAGATTTTGGGTATCATTGGATAACCCAAAAAAAGAGCTTTTTTCCCTATGAGAGCGGGAAACGAAAAAATACTGTTTAGTGTGAGGCCTTCACGTAAAAATATTGTTCCCCAACTACCAAAAATACCTTTTAAAAGGTTACTTGTATGTCCCTCTTGGGCTTGTGTGGCAGTTTCGGTAATCATTTTACTTACAGGAAAACTTAGTGATTTGTCTCTCAAAAAAATTGGTGCAAAAATGCGACCTAAAAAACTTCCCAAACCTCCAGCTACAAGGGTGATTGAGCCAAGAGTGACGGCAAAAGTTAGCGGACTTGAAAGCATAGCGAAAAATTGCTTCTGATTTATGAAAAAAAGCATTGGTAGCGTGAATCCAATGCCGGCGGAAATAATTCCGCCAAGGGAGCCTGCTGTTTGTGACAAAATCAATTCTCTAAATTTTCCGTTACTTCTAGTGTAGTTTTGCCAAGGAATAAGCTGTGCGAGAAGAATCAAAGTGGGCGCAATCCAGGGACCGACAGCTGTTGCCATAGAAATGTATGCAAGGACAATACATGAAAAAATAGTGAAAATAATCTCTAGAAATAGTAGTTTAAGCATTGTAAAGCCTTCTGGTAGGTACATAAAAGTGCACACCATTGGATTTTACATTGATGAGAGGTGTAATGACACGGGTCGGCATTATTAAATAGTTGAATATTTCTATTTGAATAGTTTATAATTAGAGAGGCGATACGGACGTACTATCGCTGAAATTCCGCACTAAGGCGGCGGATAGGAGTGAAAAGTGGGCAATAAGCACAAGCGTGACTCGGTTGACACAGAGTTGGAAAAGAAGCGCGCCAGATTGCATTTTTACGCTCGCTTGAGGCAGATAGTTATCATGGGGCTTTTTATAGTGGGTTTCCTGGTGGCTGCTTTGCTTTATTTCGGCTGGTGGAAAAAAGAGGATGTCAAAGAGCCGAAGGGTCCTCGTATGGTTGAACACCGCGAAATTTTTGGCGATGGCAGTGGCTTAACGTTTGACTACCGGCGAATGATAAATTTAATGCGCGAGTATTCGAAGTTGGTTATAGAGGAAGAAGCTGGGGCTCCATGGGGTAACAGGCCTATAGAAAAGCTTCGCGGACTCTTAGACAGTCTTCAAAGAGAGCGCCGCGCATACACGGACTATATTGAGCTCATAAGGCGTTCTCAGTCGTATATGCCAACTCGAAAAAGACAAAAAGCAACTTTGCACTACATGCGTAGCATGGAAGATGCAATAAGCGACTTGCAGAGAATTTTACAAAACAAAGGTGCTGTGCCAGTTCCTTCGGATTTAACGCCGACGGGAAGATAGCTTACAGCTCGAACCCACCTTGGTAAATGTTTTTTCCGGATAAAAAGTGCCAGTGCATGTGATGGATGCTTTGTCCAGCTTCTGCGCCGTTGTTGCTTATGATGTTAAATGCTTGCGGGGCATCTAATTTTTTAGCTAGTTCTTCCACCATTACAAACATTGCAAAAGCCAGGTCTTTGTCTCTGTTAGAAACATCAGCCATTGTGACGATGTGTTTTTTTGGCATTATCAAAAAATGAGTTGGAGCCTTTGGTTTGGCGTCTTTGATGACCAAAAGTTGTGGCGTTTCGGCAATTTTTTCTGCAGGAATCTTTCCTGTGATAATCTTACAAAAGAGGCACTCGGAATGAGACATTTTTCAGACTCCCTTCTGGAAAAAGTGTTTTAAGAAACATGGTGCCGGAGATCGGACTCGAACCGATACAGTGTCACCACCGCGGGATTTTGAGTCCCGTGCGTCTACCAATTCCGCCACTCCGGCAACATAAATTTAGACATAGACAATGGTAACATACCTTTTTTTGTGGTCAAGAGGTCTTTGGGTTAGATTTTATAATTTCCAACACTTTGGATTCGTTTAATGTTGTTTCAACGCTCAATTCTTTATTTCTAGATGTTGTTCCGCGTTTTATTTCGATGCGGCTTCTTGGTATTTTCAGTATTTTTGAAAGCTCTTTAATAAGTGCCTGATTTGCCTTTCCCTCTCTTGCAGGAGCGGTTAGATAGCACCTGATATTGCTGTTTTCATCAATCTTCCACGTTTGCTTTTTTGCATTTGGAATTACTCGAATTTTTAAAATTAATGCCATATTTTATCCTTATTTTAGACGGTTGTTTCTTTTCCTTTTTACTGTGCTAGAATTGACGATATAACATGAGGCATGTAAAATGTCGCATGTTGGTAGAGCGCCCATAGCTCAACTGGATAGAGTACCAGACTACGAATCTGGCGGTTAGAGGTTCGAGTCCTCTTGGGCGCACCATATCGGAGAGGTGGCTGAGTGGTCGAAAGCGCTTGCCTGCTAAGCAAGTTCACTGGGAAACCGGTGACGAGGGTTCGAATCCCTCCCTCTCCGCCATATTTTTTTTGTATAATTATTTTTAGCTGGAGAGGTGGCTGAGTGGTTGAAAGCAGCGGTCTTGAAAACCGCCATGTCGGGAGACCGGCATCGAGGGTTCGAATCCCTCCCTCTCCACCAGGCTTCGCTCTGTGAGCTACGCCTGGCACAGCCAGAATATAAGAAGCCTGCCCGGTGAAGCCTTTAGGCGAAGACGGGCGTTTTGAATTGTTTTGGATATTGAGTCTTAAGAAGGATGCTTCGCTCTTCGAGATACGCCTGGTACAGCCAGAATATAAGAAGCCTGCCCGGTGAAGACAGACTTGTAAAAAATTTGTTTTTTATCTAATCTGCGGCGTTGTTGAAAAATCTCGCCCGCCTGGGCCTTTAGACAAGGGTGGGCTTTGTGGTACACATTTTTTAAGCACCTTGGAGAAGGGATCATGTTGCAACTTCGGTTTTCGTTTGTTTTATTTTTTTTCTGTATTTTTGCAAATTTCAACTTAAACGCATTCGTAAGCTATTCAATGTTCAAGAATATGTGTCTGGAAAGTGAGAAGGCTGGTCAGTTTTTGGACGAATACATAGAAGTGTTAAAGGATCGGGGAAAGAAAATAAGAGAGTGTTTTCCTGAGTTTGCAAAGGCCTTTGGGTGGACGGATTCTGTTAAGAGTTTCTTGGAAGACCGCTTTTATATCGATTGTAAAGATTTCTACGATAGCTTGCAAAAATTTAGAAATAAGCAGGATTGGTTTGCAGGATATAGGAAATTATGTTCTTGTTTGTGCTTTAACTTAAGTGCTCAGGATGAAGAGGAGGATGAGGAAGCCCAGGAAATGTCTGTATTAGGCTTGTATACGGGCAGGCCAATGTCTGTATAGGCTTGGATACGGGCAGGCCGATGAAGAGAGTGGTTTACAAGAGTATTATAGATACTTTACCAAGTATTAAAAGTGAGTTTTATTCTCTGGTGGTTTGTGTATTGAATTTCAGGGTTAATTGTGTTTCGGCAAGTTATCATGTGCTTAGTTTGAAGTTGGGAAGATTTAGCCCTTTGGGATTGAAAAATTTTTGTAGATTATATGATAAGATTTTACCTTCATTACAAGATATTTCCGAAAATAATAGAGATGTTTCTGTGAGAGAAATTTTACAACATATTAGGTGCTACTTTAAGCATATCAATGAATGTATAATTGAGTTTAATAAAATGCTAAAACAACAGACTATTTCTTCAAATTTAGACTCGTTTAAGCGGCTAAGCACGTCATATGAAGATTCTTGTTTTGTTGTGAATAGCTTATTATCCAACGTTATTAGTATGGACAAAGATAGAAAGCTTGAAACTTGTTGCAAAGTTTTTGATGATGATCTCTATCACCATGACAGAAATAGTGAAGAAGAGCATTTTACTGCGCCTGTTTCTATCGAAAGTCAACGTTTTCTTAACAGGGTTATAAAGAAGCATTTTTCAAAAGACGGGAATGAGCGCGCGAGAAAGCCTTCTAGAAGAAAGCCGTGGCGGAGATGAAGCATAATATGTTCGATCTTCAAAAAATTCCGGGTGTAGGCAAAAGCATAGCACAGGACTTGATTGACCTGGGTTTTAAAAAAGTGAGTGATTTGCAAGGCCAGGATTCTCAAAAAATGTACGAAGGACTTTGTGCACTGCGAGGTCAACATATAGACCGCTGTGTTCTTTACGTTTTCAGATGTGCTGTATATTTTGCAGAAAACGAAATTTACGATCCTGAGTTATTAAAATGGTGGA
>JBHPCE010000035.1:0-7381 GCA_042576345.1 Candidatus Babelota bacterium
AATTATAGTTTCGTATAAACCTTCCTGACTCTAAACTCCTCTTGTTTTCCGTCGTTCCAATGCGAAACAGGCCTGATGTACCCAACAATTCTTGAGTAAACTTCGGTTTTGCCGCCGCACTTTGGGCACACATCTTTTTTTCCAACCAAATATCCATCTTTTCGGCACACAGAAAATGTTGGTGTGAGCGATAAATACGGAAGTTTGTATTTTTCAAAAGTCCGTTTGATAAACGCTTTTACCGCATCTGAATCTGCAAGAGATTCACCTAAAAATGTATGAAAAACTGTTCCACCGGTATAAAGTGCCTGAAGGTCATCCTGCATATCCAAAGCTTTGAAAACATCGTCTGTAAAATTAACCGGAAGCTGCGTGGAGTTACTGTAAAAGCATGCATTATGCTCACCACTTTCTCCCTCAGCCGTTTTTATGTCTTTAAATTTTTTAAGATCTAGTCCTGCTAGACGGCGCGATGTTCCTTCTGCAGGCGTCGCTTCCAGGTTGTAGATGTTGCCCGTTTTTTCCTGAAATTCCACCAGCCGCTCTCGCATATGAAGCATAATTTTTTTTGCAAAATCATGTCCTTTGTCACTTCCAATGTCTTTTCCAAGGAAATTCAAACAAGCCTCGTTAACTCCAATAATTCCAATGGTTGCAAAGTGATTGTGCCAGTAGGCTCCATGACGCTCTTTGATCATCCTTAAATAAAACTTTGAATACGGATAAAGACCTTGATCTGTAAGTCTTTCTACAATTTTGCGCTTATGCTCCAAACTCACTCTGGCAATTTCCATCAACCTGTCGAGTCGAGCAAAAAATTCAGTTTCGTTTTCTGCCAAATAACCGATGCGAGCCATATTTATCGTCACAACGCCAATGGAACCTGTCAGAGGGTTCGACCCAAAAAGTCCTCCCCCACGCCGCTCGAGTTCTCTTGTGTCCAACCTCAACCTGCAACACATCGACCTGGCGTCATCCGGCGACATGTCGGAGTTGATAAAGTTGGCAAAATACGGAATTCCATACTTTGCCGTCATTTCCCAAAGAGGCTTTAATTCAGGGTTTTCCCAGTCAAAATCTTTTGTAATGTTGTATGTGGGAATGGGAAACGTAAAAACGCTGCCTTTGCGGTCACCTTCTGTCATAACTTCCAAAAACGCCCTGTTGACCATGTTCATCTCGTTTTGAAACTCGGAATAAGTTTCTTTTTGAGGCTTACCGCCAATGATCACATGTTCTTTTGAAAGCGTTGATGGCGACTGCAAATCTAGAGTGATATTTGTGAAAGGCGTTTGAAACCCAACTCGCGTTGGAACGTTGGTGTTGTAGATGAATTCTTGCATCTGTTGTTTGACCTGCTTGTACGAGAGATTGTCATATCTCACAAATGGTGCCAAAAGCGTATCAAAATTAGAGAATGCCTGAGCCCCCGCCGTCTCCCCCTGGAGCGTATAAAAAGCGTTTACAATTTGACCTAGGGCCACTCCAAGATGTTTTGGCGGGCGACTTTCTGCTTTCCAAGGCACACCAGAAAAACCAACCGTTAAAAGATCTTTTAAATCCCACCCTGCACAGTAGCCACAAAGCGTCCCCAAGTCATGAATATGAAGATCTCCAGACGCATGGGCCTCACGAATTTCGGCTGAATAAAGTTTGTTGAGCCAGTAAGTTTTAGAGACAGATTTTGCAATGTAGTGGTTCAAACCCTGCAAGGAGTAAGACATGTTGCTGTCTTCGCGCACCTTCCAATGACCTCTTTTGAGATATTCATCAACAAGTTCAACTCTGTCTTTGCTCGAAAGGTCTCTGAGCCTGGATCGCTGATCTCGGTACAAAATATATGCCTTGGCCGTTCTTTTGTACGGAGAAAGCAGTAGAACGTGCTCCACAATATCTTGGATAATTTCAATTGAAAGTACCTCTTTTCCAATCTGAAGTTTGATTAAATCCAAAACTTTAACCGTCAGATCTTGCGCAACAGAAAGCCCAAATTCCCTTGTCTCCTGCCCGGCAGCCAAAATTGCATCAGTTATTTTTTCTGGATCGAATAAAACCAACTCTCCTGTCCGTTTTTTAATCTCCATGGGTAAAAGCGAACATAACCCCAACTCTCTACTTTCATCCTCAGCCTTCATCTGTTTTGACCGTAAATCCATAATATTATCCCCCAAAATTTAGAGACAAAACGCCCCCATACCACAACCAAAAGTTGCAGCCACCTCCACTGTACAAACGTAGAAATTATTTTTGTCGCGAATCTTTCGCAACACACTGAGCTGCTAGTTTTAACAAAACAAGCCCAAACCCAGACAAAAAACGGCTGCACACTTGTGCAACCTCACTAACACATCAAGAAAGCAGACTTTGCCGACATCAGATTCTAAAAGATCCCGTCATCTGCAATAACTTTTTCTAAGTCCGCTAACCATTTACACCCCACATAATTGGTGACGATACTCCTTTAACGCCTTGCACGTCAAGCCCCAAAATTAAGTATTTTAACGGCTTTCCACTTTGCCGCCCCAGATAACAAGATTGAATATGTCAAGCATTATTAAGGCTGTTTTTAACAATAAAACAACAAAATAAAAAACCGCCTAGATTTTATTAGTTTTGGGTCCTTTTGGAAAAATTTACCACGCACATCTGGTAATCTCTTTAAATTCTTAATAAAACCGACCACTCCATGGAGAAATAAAAAAATGTAGATATTTATTTAAAAAGCTCTCTTGTGACACCATGGACAACTGAGGATAAAAATTTTACCGTACCAAACGTTACATAAACGACGGCCCAATGGCTGATATCAAAAAGCAGCTTTAGAGAAAGGAGCTCTGATGAAAGCTTTCAAAACACTTGCGCTTGCATTTTTAGCCTCAACAGCATTGAATGCTCAAATTGGAGAAGAGAAAAAAACCGTAGAAATGGAACAGCCAGTGAAAAAAAATATTATCTTGGAATTTTTCAAAAACAGGGGTAAAACCCTTGCAGAAGAGCTATCTGTGCATCTTTTGGACATCTTAAAAAGCTTTCCCGGCCTTGTTAACAAAGAAAATTGGAATTGGGACAACATTTTGCAAATCGCTCAAGCAGAAACTTCTGTTCTTGTAGGCACCGCGGCAGGAACAGCCCTTGCAACACTTTTAGATCGTACTTTAAAATCCTTTTTCGAAAAAGGAATCACAGAAAAACATCCATACAAGCAAATAATCAAGCACGCTCTGATGTCTTTTTACGCAGCCAGACTGCCGCTAAGACTCAATAAATCCGCCAGCAAGGGGAAAGACATCAAAACAAAACGAGCAAACTACGACAAAGAATGGAACAGGCAATTTGAGCTGATCAGCACGATCATTGCCGGAGATGGAGCTTTGACATTTCTAGGAACCAGCAAAGATAAAGAAATTACGGAAACAAAGGGTGAAGAAAAGAAAACAGCGGAAGAACTCAAAAAACTTAGACTTAAACGAACATTGAGAAACGTTATAGTCTCATCAGTCGCAATGATTGTTGCCAATATCTGCAGCAACTACATCAGACAAAAATTTCTTAAACGAAAATTCAGAGCGGCGGTTCATGCTGTAGGATTTCTGGCAAAAACAGAAGGCTCAGACAAACTTCACGACCAAGTTTGGCAGAGCTGACAAAACTCAGCATAGAAATAACACCTTCACAGATTTTCTTGCCTTTTCCATTTGTATTTTGTTAAAAAATAAAAAGACCCCAAATATACAACCCTCAAGGCGAACGCTGTAAATTTAGTCTCTAAAAAATTTGGGAGGGGAGAAGGCGTGGAAGATAAAAATAATTTAAAAAAAATCGTCGGAGTTTGGCTCACTCTTTTGGCTGTCACTTGCGGCCTTTCTTTGATAGGTGCAAAAAAAAGACCACGCATTATGAAAAGGATTGTAACATCACAAGTTTCTAAGTCGGCAACTGAACAACCTACTATATCATCCACTCAACCAGAACCAGTAAAATCAGTTGTTCAAAAGACTGTGGCTGAAACAACTCCAGAAACTGAAACAATAGATAAACCTCCTACTCCACCGAGGTTTGATATCTCAGAACTCGCCCGCATCAAAGTTTTTCTTAAAAGCGATGACCAGGGCACCTACAGAAAAGGTGTTAATCAACTCTTAAGCTTCTTGAAAAAAGCTGACACCGATCCAACCCGCCTAGAAACACTTCCAGAAAAAGAATACAACCAAATTTATGACGCAATTTCTGATGCGCACGACAGAGTCAGCTGGAGCTGGAAAACGGACAAAAACTGGTTGACAATACACGGTCTGACACAGTGGACATACGAAAATTTCCCTTACAAAGAAGGCCTGATCACGGGTAACAAAAACCACATCGAAGAAATGCACATCAAGTCGTGTGAAGCACTAAAGGATAAAGGACCAGAGTACAAATTTGAAAAAATAAAAACTCAGGGTGAGCAAGTCGCGGAGGGAGAAAGTGTAAGAATTCCTTGGCGCAGGCCAGGCGATGAACAGGAAACTGTGTACAAATGGCCAGCACCCGGTGTTAAGTACACATCACCATTCACAGAAAACGACTACGCTCAACTGGACGCAAGATTGGATAAATTCGATAGAAACTTTGAAGTCGCAAAAGATAAGGAAGGCGTACAACTCTTTGATGACGGCATCAAGGCCATGAAAGTTGAATTTACAGCAATGACAGTCATAATGCGCGATGTCAAAAACCCACTACACGAAAAAGCTGAAAAACGAATCTTTAAAACTCTCGATGATGGCGTTTATGACGCCCTTAGAACAAGCAAGTTTGGAAGTGGTGTTAGGGAAGAGGCCTCGTACAACGCTGCACTAGAATTTTTCGAATCGGTCGAGAAACATTTTTCTACAAAATATAAAGATAAGCTGATCATTATGATAGAAGATACCAAAGACGCACGTGATGAATATGGCCAAGAATAAGTGAGGAGAAAGGTAATGCAAAATAGAAGGTTGATAGACTTTTGCGCGTTTGCGCTTTTTTTTGTTTTTGTTGGTTTGTGCTTAAAAATAGGGGCCGAAAGCGCACGTGAAGGCCCAGGCAATGCCATAAAAATCAAATCAACAATCTCGGAACCTGAACCTGATGAGACAAAAAGTGCCATTCGCGACAGCCTCTTTATGGAAAGCTCAACATTTCTTAAACACATAAACTTAGAGCTCTCCGAGCCAGAAACTTACCTGATCGGCCTTTCCGACCTTTATTTAATTTTGGACCACGAGGTTTTACCCGTAAGCCAAAAATTGAGAAGTGCAGTTTTTTCCACTATAAAAAAAGCTTACAATGCCACAAGGCTAGAAGAAGGTGTAAGATTCAGACCTCAAATAATTGAAATTTTGGAAAAATCACTCAAAGTTTGGCCAAACGACGAACAGGAAAAAAGGATTAAACTGTGGCTTTGGAGGTCGTACGAAAAAGAAGGCAAGGATCCCTCACAAGAAAAAATACTTCAGGAAGTAGACAAAGACGTTCAGGAAAAAACTAAAAAAACAACAGTCAAAAAACCTGCAAATCAAAACACATTTGCAGCAAAACCACCTACTCAGGTCAAAGAAAAAAAACTGCGCATTCCAAAAACAACCAAAACCTCAAAAAAGACATCTTCTACAAAAAGGGTCAGGAAAACCACAAAGCCCAAAACTTCAACACCTGGAACCGATATTGGAAGGCAACGGCGCAAAAAACCTACAAATACAACAGCATCCTCTACTGCCGGTAGACGCAAAAGAACTCCCCGAAAGAAAAAAGCAGAAGATCAGGGAACAAAACCTAATAAAAAAGAGCCTAAATCACGCCCAGAAAGAGACACTTCAGAAAAGCCATCCCAAGAAAGCGAAAAACGTCCAAACTACTCGAGGCACAGGGGAAATTCTAAAACGAGCAAAAAAGCTAACAAAAAAACAAGCAAAGACTCTGACTGGAAATAAAATCAAAAAATCACAACCGCTGGGGCAACTAAACCTCGCCCCAGCTCTTTTTTTTTAGTAACTTACAAAGCAGAAACCTTTAAAAGCCTATGTTACAACGCTTAAGGACAAACTGTGAAAAATTCAAAAGTACTCATCGTTTTAATATCGTCACTCACAGCTGCAGTCACCTTAAATGCTGCGAGCACTGTGACTGAAAAAACCTTTCTTAGAACTGAGCCTGCAGGATGCGGACTAATGATGCGGCTAAACACCGCTTCTATAGCAACCTACAGAAAACCAGGAGACCCTCAGTTAAGAATTTCTGTCACACCCTTCTACCGGTGGTCTCACAACAAAGCTGACATCGGAAAATATTTCGGAATGAACAATGACGCAACCGGCCAAATTGATGATTTTATCGAGGTTGACACGGACAGTGCCTCCGCTCTTGGAAACTCAGCAGATTTTATACACGACTACGCAGGAACCGCCACTAAACTAAAGGATAAAGTTCTACTGCGCCCCCAAAGAAAAGCTTACGGAGCCAGAATTGACATGTGTGCTGATCTTGACGAATCTGGTGATCTGCAACTAAAAATTGGAATTCCGCTCATGCGAGTTCAAACATCATTAAATCCAGAATCTATAGACGGTTCCGCCGTAGCTGGTGAAGTTCCAGGGATGGGGAAAACCGCCACCCTGCTAAACTTTTTGGCAGGCAACGTCAAAAACTTGAGCACAGATAATAAACAAAATCCTCTGGAAAAAATGAAAGCCCCAGAAACTTATCAGTCGAAAATGGGATTTTCTGACGCCGAATGGTCAATCTCATCCATTTTGGTCAACAAAGCAAATCATCAAGTAAGGTTAGGCATTATAGGCACCCTCCCCATCAATAAGACTCCAGAAGGTGAATTTTGGTTTGAACCCCTACTTTCCAACGGAAAACATGTATCGGTTGGCGTAGAGTTTTTAGGACACCTGATACTTTTTAAAACCAAATCTTGGAACTCAAATTTATTTTTTGACGCAGAGTACAAATACTTTTTCAAGGGAGCGGAAACAAGGACTCTACTTTACAAGAATGCGGCAGGAGAATACTCAGCATGGCCAGTTCTGACACTGGGAGGAGAGATAGGCCAAAAAGGAGTTTTTCCACTCGCCAATGTCCTGACAAAAGAATACGACGTCAAGCCCGGCGCACTGATGGAAGGCGCTTTTGGCATTAACTTGAAAAGAAAATCTGTCAGACTTACCTTTGGATATGCACCAATGCTACGACTCAAAGAAACTATCGAAATCCCCGCCTGGGACGAGGAAACCTATGCTGTTTCAAATTACTCATATGACACAACAGACGATTTTACAACCTCAGACGCCTTTTCGCTGGCTGCAGACGGAAAACAAGAGGAGTTTAGAGTCAGGAAGGTTTATACGAAACTATAATT
>JBHPCE010000036.1:0-7377 GCA_042576345.1 Candidatus Babelota bacterium
CCACCTCTGCACCAGCATCCCTAAGCGTGGTTATAAAGTTATTCGACGGAATAATGTTAGCCCTAAATCTTTCACCACTCTTCAAGACGCCGAAAACTACGTGACCTTCTACCTTTGCCTTATCTACTTGTTTCTTCTCCACAAAAGAAATAAGAGCCGAATACGGCACCTCCGTAAATTTGGGAGCGGAAAAATAGTTAATGGCAAACGTAATCCCAAAAATAGTCAAGATAATGAGCAAAATAACATACCGAGGCCCGGGACCTCTTCCTTGCAATGTCTTACCGTTCTTTTTCATATTTCTTTCACCCAGCTATGTTTACAACAAACACGATGTACAATGTGCACAGCACCACCTTTTTTTAGTTTATTCAAAATTACAGTAAAATACTATAATTTCATCCAAATCGAAACTTTAAAATTCAATTTTCTTCTCAATACAGCGTTCTATTGGTCCAAGCGGGAAAACCACAAGGCGAAGTCCCACGAGTCACAATTCTAACAGAATCATCAATAAGATTCAAAACTGCAATCTGAGCTTTACCAGAGCCAAAAATCCCAACACCTTTTCTAACGAAGGCGACAAAATCGCCATCAGGATGCCATTGTGGCTCAGTTTTGTGGCTTCTGTCAAATGTTAATCTTTTGGCTCTCAGCCCTCGTCCTTCTATAAACTTACTGGGATTGAACCCTTTAAGGTCTAGCGAAAACAGCTGAAATACACCATCTACAGCCTTGTTAAACACAATTTTTTGTTTTTTCTCACAGTAAGAAGGAGCTGCGCAATAACCCCTGCCATCAGTGATTCTCACAACCCGCTTCCCCTTCATATCAAGGTAAAAAAGTTGAGGCCTTCCAGATCTACCAGTCTGAAAATCTGAACAAAAAACAACATCACCATTCGGCAAAAAACAAGGTGAAGCATTTGTGCCTCCATTTTTTGTCAATTGTTGAAAAGCTTGCCTACCAAGTTTGTTACACAGTGATTGATCATAAAGATAAAGCTCTGTATTCCCACGCGATCCAGACATGCATACCACACCCTTTGTACCGTCCTTTGATGGAGAAAACTGCATAGTCAACCCGGGATAAGAAAATCTCACCCTCTCACGAAAATTAGACAAATCAACCGAACTAAGCTCGTTGTTGTTTTCTGTCGCCTGAGAAAAAAATAGAAGAGGCGCTTTTGTGTGGAAAGAAAGGGCAAATTTAGTACCTGGAGAGTTTACAAGCACACGCTTTTCCATACATCCATAGTCAGCACAGTAGATGGAGCTATCCTGACACCACGCAAGGGTGCTCTGGCATACGCCCCGCTTGCCAGTTAATGCCTTTAAAACACTCGCAGATATTGTATGTCCGCTTCTAACAGCGTTTTTCGGATCAAATTCTATCGTTTTTGAATAGGCCCTTTTTCCAAGCCACGTTTGAATAACCTCAACACGAGCTTTTTGCTTTGAGGTCGACTTTGTCTTTACCGGGGTTATCTTCAAATGCAGATCTACCCCTTTTTCGAACAAATCGGCACATTCACTCTTAATGTCATTCTTTGCCTTTAAACGCCTTATCGATGTTTTAAATTGACCGGAAAAGCCCATGTCAAAGGCTAAGATTTTACCTAAACTTCTAAAAGCCTCTTCAGACCCACCTATAGAAACTACACAAGAAGTCTTACTAACCCTCCTTCCAGAACTTTTAACAGCAAATGAGAAAGCAACATCACCCAAAAGAGTAAAAATAAAAAGTGAAGCAAGAATTGTTCTATTTTTTTTCAAACTAAGCTCCATTTCTCTCCTTTCATCCGTAAAAATCTACGGTAAAATCTCTACCCCACAAACATTTCTCAAAACAAAACCTTTTGGCTACCCGAGCTATGCTCAGATCATAAATAAGAACGCCAGAGGGCTTTACTATTTCAAAACTATCCACTTGACCAGAAGCATCAATGGAAAATTTAACAACACATTCAACACTACCGGCTAGTCCTGGTGGAGGTCTCCAAAGCCTCGCAACCTCCCTTTCAATCGAGTTCTGCTCCTTAGCTCTTTTTTGTGCACGCTTACCATCTTTAACCGAAAAATGCATACTTTTCGACGCTTCTTTTTCACTACCTTTATCCTCAACACCATTCTTTTCTGAATTACTTATTTCTTCAGATTTAACTTCTTTCGAACTAGTTTTTTCTACCTCTTTGACATCTCTTGATAAATCTTCACCTTCAGAGCTCGGATCTTGAGGCAACTTGGATAAAGTAGATTCAACAGAGCCCTCGCGTACACTTTTTTCATCAAAAGCATTATCCAATGGTCGTGGGAAATATGCACACAAACTTTCTTTTTCCATTGCTTTGTTTCTGAAAAACAAGAAATGTGACGTTCCAATGTCACGAATCCGTCCCGAAAGTGCCCATAAGACAAAAATATGAAAAACTAGTGATACCAAGCCGGCAAATATCCATTTTCCCGCTCCTTTACCCGGAAACGTTTGCTGCCCTAGCTGGCCTGAGCGACATCGCGACATACTTAACACCCGATTGCTTTAACTGATCTACAACCTCAACAACTTTACCGTACTCAACAGATCTATCTGCATTCACAGCCACAGGTATATCGTCACGCTTTCCCATGGCCTCTTTTACAACACCAACTAAGCTTTCTTTTTCAACGGGAAAACTATTGAACAATAGCTCACCACTCTCACGCACCGTCAAAACAAGATCTTGCCTTCCAACTACTTCCTTGCTGCTTCCTTGAGGTAAATTCACACGAATACTGTTATGAACAGCTGGAATCGCAATCATGAAAATCACCAAAAGAGTCAGCGCTGTGTCGATGAGAGGAGTTAAAGTAATTTCCGGTAACAAAAACTTTTTTAGTCCTCGTTTCTTATTCCGTCTCATTTCGCGCCCCCAATGCTACTTTTTACCACTTTTGACAACTGCAATAACGCGATCGGCAATTGCAAACATTTTCCACTCAATCTTTCTGAGCTGATTAGAAAGATAGTGAAAAAACACATACGCAGGAATGGCAACAGCAAGACCTGCGAGAGTTGTGAAAAGAGCTTCTGCAATTCCAGGGGCCACAACCGAAAGCTCTGCACACTGCTCTTGTCCCATGCTAACAAGCGAATGAATCAAACCCCAAATTGTTCCAAAAAGCCCTACCAACGGTGCAACCCCCGCCGCAACACCTAAAACGGGCAAAAATCTTTCCATCTCTGAAACAGACTGTTCTACCAACTGATCTGCCGTCATAGCAACCTGATCGAGTTCCACCTCTGTTGGAATTTCTGGCCTTTCATCAACAGGCGTAGTTTTTATGTGATATCCAACGCTAGTCAAAATATGGGTTAAAATTGCACCACCAATGGTTGTACGAGCACGCCCGGCCACAACTACCAAATCCTTCGCAATACGTATATCGAAAATCCGGCTCCACAAATCCTGCAAACTCTTACGCTTCGAAACAAGCTCAATTGTTTTTCCCACTATGATCGCTACACATAAAACGGAAAGACAAAATAGTGCCAACAAAACAAACTTAGTTACCCAGTCAATCTGGGAAAACAATCTCCACGTTGAGCACTCCGCAACCGTGTTTAACATACCTTGGTCCCCCAGAACAAAAAAATCAAAAACTTCCCTATTTCAAAATACATTCGCTTCTTGAGAGTATAAGATAAAAGGAAAATAGTTAAAAGCTAAAAACGACAACTCTAATCAAACTCTCATGACATATCCAGAAATTTTGTACATGGAACCACCATGAACCTCAACAAGCATTTTTCCACCAGGCATCTCCACCGAAAAGTCTATTTTATGCATTTTTTCTTCTTCGCAAGATAAAAGTTTTGCAAGCGCTAAAACTGCTGATCCACAAGATTTTGTAAATCCCACACCTCGCTCAAAAACCAAGCCTTTAAAACAATTTCCCTCTTCCTGTGACCAAAAAAAAGAAACATTAACAGCACTCTCGGGAAAAGATCTGCCACATCCAATTATTGGAGCAATTTTTAAGAAACTATCCTTAGCAATCTCTTTAATCACCACAAAATGGGGATTGCCCACATCGATAAAATTGCCTTTGAATCCTTCACTTTCTGCCTTCACAGGAACTGAACCTTCAACGCATATACTAATTCCTACATTGTCATCAAAGCCTGATTTATCGGCCCAAACAATTGTTTTTCCAAGTACAAACTTACATTCATTTTCTCTAAATTTACGCATTAAATGGAACGCAATACATCTTGAGCCATTAACTGAAAATTGGCCATAAGATCCGTCAGAATTAAATATAAGAGCCTTCGGGCAACCACTGTCCAAAAAAAGAATAATCACACCGTCTGCGCCAAATATACTATCTTTTGAGCAAAGATTTGCTGCCTCGTCTTTCCATTGCTCAGAAATAAGCAAATTTTCAATACAACCCAACCGATATTTTTCTCTGAACTCAATAAAATATGAATCAGAAATCAAATCAATTAATAAAAATCTATTTCCAACAGAGTCGTACTTAGAAATTTTCACGAAAGTCTCGCCAGTGGAATAACTTTTCCAGATTTTTCTTTTTCCGCATCACAATTTTCCACCCGGAAAACCTTCTCCAGATAAGCTCTTCCAGAATCTGCAAAAATTGCCACAGCAACATCACCAGGCTTAAATATTTCTCTATATCTCAAAACGCCTTCAACAACAGCACCACTGCTCGGGCCAACAAGTGTCCCAACAGTCTTGGCAATTTCAATTGTCCTTGAAAATGCTGCATCGTCAGATACTGGAATAATTTGATCAACTTGCGATTCGTCGAAAAGTCCTTCTACTGGGTAATCTATACCTATGCCTTCATTTTTGTATGGTCTTGGATTTTTGCATGAATAAGGTGAGGTATCTGCATCAACACCAATAATTTTTACGTCAGGATTTTGTTCTTTTAAAAATTTGCCCACTCCCATTATGGTTCCACAGCTACCGGCTCCACAAAAAAAATGTGTAATTTTACCTTTTGTTTGTTTCCAAATTTCAGGACCTGTTGTTCCGTAATGCGCAGCAGCATTCGACTCATTAAAATACTGGTTGGGCATATAAGCTCCATCAATTTCTTTAGAAAGCCGCTTTGCAACATCACAATAACTTTCAGAATCTTTAAGCCCAGTGTCTCCGCAAACGATTACCTTTGCACCGTAAGCCTTTATTGTTTTGACTTTTTCGATACTTGTTCGCGCAGGAACGGTTATTATGACTTTGTATCCTTTTGCACAGCCTATCATTGCTAGCGCAATACCTTGATTACCAGAGGACGCTTCGACAATTGTTCCACCTGGTTTCAAAAAACCATTATTTTCAGCTTCAAGCACCATAAAAAGCGCAGAGCGATCTTTTATACTGCCACCGGGGTTTAGATATTCTAGCTTCGCGAGAAGTTGGCATTTTAGCCCTAAATCTATTTCTACAACCGGGGTGTTACCAACGGCAGATAATATTCCTTCCCCTGTGTTTATTCGATCAAGCATCTGAACCCTCAAAATTTTGTATGAAGTACCTAGTTTAAAATTTTATGGATTTTTATTATTTTTTCCAGAAAAATTACGGACACCTGTATCAAAAACATGTTGAATTTAAGCCTTTTTCGTGACACTATGGGTTTGGTTTAAGGTTAGAGAATGCAAAAATACTGGGTAATAATGAAGGTACGTACAAGGTTTGCACCGTCACCAACAGGCTCAATGCACTTAGGCAACATCAAAACCGCTCTTTTTAACTATTTATTCGCAAAACAAAACTCAGGCCGTTTTATCTTGCGCATAGAGGATACAGACCGTGCCAGAAATACCAGCGAAGGTGAACAACAAATTTTAGAAGACCTAAAGTGGCTGGAACTTACCTTTGATGAAGGCCCAAAAAAAGGCGGTACACACGGTCCATATTGCCAATCTGAGCGCAACGAAATTTACAACGACGTTTTCAAAACACTCGTAGAAAACCACATGGTTTACAGGTGTTTTTGCAACGGTGAAACATTAAAAAATAAACGAGAAATGCAAATGGCAGCTAAATGCCCACCAAGATACGACAGGACCTGTCTTGGACTACCACCAGAAAAAATAAAGCAAAAAGTTGCTGCAGGCATTCCCTTTGTCTGGAGATTTAAGATCAACGACAAACAACGTATAGAATTTGATGATATGGCAAAGGGAAAAATGTCTTTTGATTTATCTCATTTTTCAGACTTCACACTCACACGTCCAGACGGAACATTTACTTTTATTTTCACAAATTTTGTTGATGACTGGAAAATGGAAATCTCCCATGTCATACGAGGAGAAGATCACCTTTCTAACACAGCAATGCAAGGAGCACTTGCTCATGCACTTTCAATTAAAATGCCTACATTTTGGCACCAGCCTATGATATGCGATGTACATGGTAAAAAGCTTTCCAAACGCTCAGCTCACTTCTCATTAAAAGATCTTAAAGAAATAGGATTTTTGCCTGAAGCAATATGTAATTACCTTGCACTTATAGGCGGACAACTTAAAAATGAAATTCAAAGCACAAAAAACTTGGTACAGAATTTTAATTTCGAACATATTCATGCTTCCGGCGCCCCTAAATTTGACGTAGAAAAACTGAATTGGGTCAACCATAAGTGGATCACAAAAATAGACGAAAAAGACCTGGCTGAAAGAGTAAAACCCTTCATTGACGATTTAATGCACATAAAAAATGCAAACGACAAAACTTTAATAAACCTTGTAAGTCACGTGAAAGAAGAGGTAAAAACGCTCTGCGATTTTAAAGAACTGCTAAAATTCTATTTTGTTGCACCCACGTTTTCGTTTAAAAACCTTAAGTCCATAATGGATTCTGTACGCGCAAAATCGCTTGTAGAAATTATTAAACAAGCAAGCGAAGCAAATAACCAATTTGAATCTTTCTTGAGCGATTACAAAGTAAAATCCTCAGCAAACGGCTACAAACCAAAGGAAATATTCTCAACTCTGCGCTACGCACTTACAGGAAAACTTTCTGGTATTGGAATTCACGAGCTGGAAGAAATGCTCGGTTATGATGAAATCCAAAGTAGGATACGAAGCATAAATGTTTAGCTCACAAGAGCTGACAGCCATCAGTAAACTTTTCAACAATGCCCTTTGGGGGATAATCATTCACCTTGATTGGGTAGATAATGGGTATCTCATTTTTTTCTATATCTTCCGGGGAGATTCTATCTTTTGACCAGTTTGAAAAGTCGTATGCATTCTTTTTTTCAATCATTTCCCAAGAAATGGTGCAAGCCACCTCTCCAACAGCTAGCTCAACTTTCCCCTTAATTATAACAATCCCAACATCGTTATAATTGCTAAATTCTGTCT
>JBHPCE010000037.1:0-5418 GCA_042576345.1 Candidatus Babelota bacterium
TTTTTTATTCTCGATTCAGGGTCCAAACTATCGATTTGCGAAAACTGGTATAGAGACAATACAATTCGTACGTGTTGGTGGGATAATTTGAGTGGCTGGGTTAGAGGACAGGGAACGGTTGAATTTATAAATCGTGCGACGGGTTCTACGATGATTTCGGGCAAATTATATACGTCAAAAGATCAAATTTACTTCAGAGATACAACTAGCACGCTGTGGAATATTGCCAAAAAACTTGTACAGCGTGATGGAACTCTGCAATATGTTGTTCACTTCACAGACGTGTCTTCTGGCCTTCTTGCGGTATTGACGGACGATGATGTTGTTGTAACATTGCCTTCGACAAGGCAGTTTTCTGGAGAACTCGCAACGGGTGGTTTTGAGGCCTATGACACAATTTTGCGCCAGAAATTTATATACGGGGCAGATGGGCAGGTACAGGCATAAATATCTATTGTGTAGCGGGGAATTGTAGGTGAGATGTGATAATTTTATAAAATTTTTATTGTTGATCGCGTGTATATCTTCGTTCAGTGTTTCTTCGTCCGATGATTTCAACGAAAGAATTCGGCAGCTTCAAGATCGTATCAGAGCACGTGAGAAGGCTCAAAAAAGACTAGAAGAAAGGGCTATAAAGGAAGCCAGAAAAAAAGCTCAAATAAGTACAAAAAAACTTCATAAAAAACAAGATTCCCGTGTTGAGTTTCTGAAAAACACTTTTAAAAAGCGTAAAAAAGATCGAGAAAAGGAATTTTCAACAATTTTAAGGGAACTGCGAGATATCGAATCTTCTGTAGGTGGTGCGCATGTGTCATCAGATGTTGATGCATGGACGGAAAGGCAGGAGCGTAAGGCGGAAAAACTTCGTGAAAAGCTTAGAAAAGAGCGGCGCTTGTTAGAGGAAAATAGAAGAGCGGCCAGAGAAGAGTTTTTGAAAAAGGCTAAGTTGAAGAAGCAAAAAATTCAAAGGCGATTTGAGAAAGAAAAGCGCGCAAAGCTAGAAAAAGAAGTTGAGGAAGGGCGCTATTTTTATCTTCATCTATCACCCTCCTGGCCGATTCATGCAATGGTTTTTGATAGGCAAGGTTTTGGGATGTTAGGAATAGGATACCGAGGCTTTCCTAGGGCTTTTATGGGTGATGGGTCTAGGGATGATTTAGATAAACTTGAATATTACGGTGATACGCTTTACATGAAAGATTTGGTTTGTGAATGTGGTCTTTTGTCAGCCGGTACGGTTGCTACAAAAGGTGGCGCGTGGGATGACGATCCAATAAATCCGGAGCTCGAAAGAAACCCTTTTTACGTTTTAGCTGACTCACAAGTTACTCTTGAGAGCAAAAGAAAAGAAATTCCGATTGTTTTTGGTGGTTCAATGGCCGTAGGGGATGAAAAAAACGTTTTGTCAGTATTTTTTCCTCTCACTTATCACAGTCGTGAGTTGAATGTCACAGTAAAAGCTCCGACCGGTGCCGATGATTTTGGAAATGCAGCTTTGATGCGTTACATAGGTGACCCCGAATCGCTTTTAAAAGAGGCTTTTGATGCTCGTAGTGTTGATATGGGTGGTACGGATTCTGGATTCATCACATGCAATACAAGAGTGTCTTTTTACAGGAAAGCTGAAATTAAGAAAAAAATGAAAACTGTTTTGGGCTTGACTGCCAGTCTTCCTGTTTTTGCTGACGAGGGAAAAGATAGTTTTCAACAACCACGCCTTGGAGACGATTTTTTCACATCGATGGGACTTTTTGTTGGTGGGCTTGTTTCACATAGCAAGTTCTTAAATCCACATATTTTTGGTCAAATTCGCGTTTTCTTGTCCAATCATTTTTTAAGAAGACTGGGACATTACAAGACTTACGATGGATCTGGCACTCTTCCACTGCTTATGACTAATTTTGTTCAAGAAACTGGATCTGTAGCATTTTCAAATGTTTTGGATTCAAAAGTGTCTCTCTTTGCGGAAGAGCTGACGCAGGTAAATGTGGCAAGGCCATGTGAAATTAGAGCTGTTTTGGGTAATCAGATGCGTGAAGTTTTGGGAATAGCCAGTTTTCTCGATATTTTTTACATGCTTCGTATAAAAGGTGAAGATGATGTGACAGTTGCAGAATCTGGCGATACAAGGCAACGTGAACTTTCTGGACTTCTTTTTAAAGAACAAGAAATAGAACATAAATTTGGTTTTAATTGGCAGTACCAGAAAAGCTCTGAATTTACCTTTGAAATCGGGGGAATGTACACATTGGCTGGGCAGGCTGTTCCTGAATGTTACGAAATAAAAGCTGCCGTTCGAGCGGAATTTTAATATAGTTTTTGGCATCTATCCATTGCAAATCTAGGCATAACGGCATGTAGCTGTTGTATCCTGCTCAGGTGAAGCAGGTATACGGGAGATGTGCCAAAATGAATAGCCATCGCTTAGATTTTAAATTTTTCTTCGCGATTATTTTTACTTTTTTAGGCAAGTACTTTCTTGTTGCTGCACCAATAAAGTTTGGCTCACTGGACTCGGCAATAAAAATCGGAAACGGAGCTGTGCTTAGGGTTGGAACTACTCTGACAGCTGAGGAAGGTACGATCAGGAGAGATTCTGGCGGAATTATAGAAGGTGCTGTACCTACAAGTAGAATTGATTTTCAAGATGGTATTTATTCAACAACTTCTCGTTCTGTGCGAATGAATGGTTTGTATGATCCCTCTGGAAGTCAGACTATTGAATTGACTGGTAACAAAATATTTAGTGCTGATGCCGGTACACGATTAGAAAATCTTTCTATAAGTGGGTCTGGAAATCAGATCCAGGGGCAACCAAAGTTTGACGGTGATATATCACTTACAGACTCTTCTTCTGAGTTGAAATTTGCGATTCAATCATCTCTAGATGCCAACGTTAATTTAAATGGCGGAACAATTGAGTTGGAAGATGACTTAAGGTTGGCTGATGGATATCAATTTACTGGTGAGGGAGTAATAAAGCCCAACGGCCACAAACTTACTTTTGGTACAGAGGAGCTAGAGCTTACTGGAACTATTCATTTTATCAATGCTGGTGACCTTGATTTTCATGGTACACAAAATGTTTCGGGTATTTTGATATTCGAAGGTGACAGTTACATAGATGGTAATGGCGGAAGACTTGATCTCTCTTTGGGTGGTACCATCTGGGTTAAGCAAAATACAAATCTTTGTTTGTATAACTTAACTGTTGAAGCCCTTGGTGACGGATATTTTGTTTTCGAAGACAAAACATCAATTATGTGCTGGAGTTCTGTTGAGACCGTTGAGATGGCTTCAGATTATACATTCACTACGGGTGGAATTTACGCCAACTATAGGACAATTGTTCAAACTGGTGAGTATGACATGATATTTGAACAAGATGCCACGCTTACCGTTGACACTATAAATCTTCAATACGACACACTTGCGTACACATTTACAGATGCAGGAATTTTTCCATTTGAAGCAGATGGTGTAAATCTGTTCTTTTTAAATGATGGATTTATAAGCAAGATTGGCGAGAGTAGAGCGGTACGTAGCATAAAGATATTAGCTGAGGCGAATAGCAATGCAATAGTTTCACACAGTGGACACTTAATAAATCTTGATGAAAGAGTTACGGAAAACAGCAACGCGTGCCATGCAAATTCGTGGGCAATCTCAAATCTTGACATAAGAGTTACGGAAAACAGCAACGCGTGCCATGCAAATTCGTGGGCAATTGCCAGCTTAGAGGAGTGGGTTACAGAAAACAGTAACGCAATTTATGCAAATAGTTGGGCCATAGCATCTTTCGTTGCCAACGACCCTGTAGCTTTGGCCACAGAAAATAGCTGGGCAATTTTAGATCTTGAACGAAGATTAGTAGAAAACAGCGATGCAATTTATGCAAACAGTTGGGCAATTTCGGCTGGTGGCCTAGCGCTTGCTCAAAGCAATTCGTGGGCCATTCAGGCTCTCGATGACAGACTTGATGTTGTTGAGCCAGATGTTATCGAAAACAGCAATGCAATTTATGCCAATAGTTGGTCCATTTCTGACCTTTCATCATCATTTGGAGGAACAAAGCAACTTGCAGAAGATAACTCTTGGGCAATAGTTAATTTGGATGAGTGTTGTGATGATGTAAACACTCTTTTAGTTGCAACGAGTGATGCGGTTATTTCTCACTCTGGCCACCTGATAAATCTTGATGCGCGTTTGGTAGAAACAACGGATGCTGTGTATGCAAACAGTTGGGCAATAAAACATCTGGAAGACACGGCTTCTGGTTTAGCCATAGAAAATAGTTGGGCGATTTTAAATATTGATGAACGACTTGTTGAAACAACAGACGCCGTGTATGCGAACAGCTGGGCAATTTCGGATGTTGTTGCTGATGCAAGTGGACTTAAGCAAACGGTTGAAGATAATTCGTGGGCAGTTTTGGCTCTCGATGATCGTTTGGATGTTGTTGAACCAGATGTTATTGAAAATAGCTGGGCGATTTTGGCGTTAGATGATCGTCTTGACGTTGTCGAACCAGACGTGATTGAAAATAGTTGGGCGATTTTGGCGTTAGATGATCGGCTGGATACAGTTGAACCGCTTGTGACAGAAAACAGTAATGCAATCGTTTCGCACAGTGGCCATCTGATAAATCTTGATGCGCGTTTGGTTGAAACAACAGACGCTGTGTATGCGAACAGCTGGGCAATAAAAAATCTAGAAAATACAGCTTCTGGTTTGGCCATAGAAAATAGCTGGGCAATTTTGAATCTTGATCAACGCCTTGTAGAAACAACAGATGCCGTGTATGCCAACAGCTGGGCAATTTTGGATGTTGTGGCGGATGCAAGTGGACTTAAGCAAACGGTTGAAGATAACTCTTGGGCAATTTTGGCCTTGGATGATCGGCTGGATGTTGTCGAGCCTGATGTGATTGAAAACAGTTGGGCAATTCAAGCTTTGGATGACAGGCTGGATACAGTTGAACCCTTGCTTGCAGAAAATAGCAATGCGATAGTTTCGCACTCAGGGCACTTAATAAATATTGATGCGCGTTTAGTTGAAACTACGGATGCTGTGTATGCCAACAGTTGGGCGATAAAAAATCTAGAAAATACAGCTTCTGGTTTATCCATAGAAAACAGTTGGGCAATTCTGAATCTTGACCAGCGACTTGTAGAAACGACCGACGCTGTTTATGCTAACAGCTGGGCAATTTCTGACGTTGTTGCCGATGCCAGTGGCCTGAAGCAAGAGGTTGAAGACAACTCTTGGGCAATCTTAGCGCTCGATGACCGACTGGATATTGTCGAACCAGATGTTATAGAAAATTCTTGGGCCGTTCAAGCACTCGATGACAGGTTGGATGTTGTCGAACCTGACGTTATAGAAAACTCCTGGGCCATACAGGCGCTTGATGATCGA
>JBHPCE010000038.1:0-5261 GCA_042576345.1 Candidatus Babelota bacterium
TTGAAAAAGGCACTGAAACATATAAATTTAATCCTTTATCTAAGCAGATCCAAGACCTTGTCTCACCCACCAAAAAATATCGACACATCACGCAACAACAAGACAGAGATGTCATGAAACAACAACTACAAGACGGCGAATGGGCAGTATTTGAGTGTGGAACAAAAAAGACTAGCGACATTCCTACATTAGCAGTACGAGAAGGATGCAAAATATACTTGAAAAAATTCTACCCAAAAAAAATACGCGACATCGAAACAATAATGGTTTGGAGTGGACTTCTAACACTTCCCAATATCACAATGACCGTGGGAGCATTGCTTGCTGCAGGAAATCTTATTTACGCAAAATTAAAGAAAAAAAAACAAGGACAACATAAATCAACTTTTACTATGACAAAAATAGGCTTGATATTGATTGGTACCGGGGCAGCTATGAAGTGTTTAAAAACTAGTCTCTAGGTACTCTAGCAGCCCCCTGACAGAATTATAGTTTTCCTCAACTAACTTCAGACGCGTTTGTGCCTCATGCCAAAAGAACTCGCTTTTTATTGGTCTGCATGTAAAAAGCTCCGACATTTCAACAGATTTCCAGAAAAGTGAGTAAATTCTTTCAACCGGCCAGAGTTCAACAAGCTCTTTAAGCGCGTCTCGATACTCCAAAAGAGCTTTCCAATGTCTAGTCTCAAGGGTTTTAAAATCCGCTGTTTCAAAATATTCAATCATTTTTTCAGCAACGTTGCCGCTGTAAAATGCTCTTCCAAAATCAACGCCGCAAATCGAATTTGTCCAAATATCGTAAAGAATGTTTCCTGGGTGTCGGTCTGGGTTACAAATAAATGTGTCCACCGCAAAAAGCTTTGGTAAACCCTGAAACTTGGAGAAAAACTCTAAATTCTCTCTTAATGAATTCGACCATTTCAGCCCCATTACCGGAAAGCCCCTATGCTTAAGAGTCACCGCAGGAATGTAGTCGTGAACCGTTGCTGCACGATCGCAAGATGGCTTGCCACGCACCCTAACTTTTGGCTTTATCAACCGCACATAATTCGCTTTGACATTAACAGATCTCGCAATGGTGCTTCCCAAAATTTCTGAAATTGGCGCAAACCACTCGTTCATGTGATGCTTTTGACCACGTGCAGAGTTGTCTTGCTTGATGATAAAACGCTTACCATTCGCATCCTTTATGAGCGCAGGGTTCGTCTCTCCCCGAAGCATCGCTTCTATAAAAATTGGGGTACTTAAGCTTGATGTGTCAAAAACTTCTGGGCAAAAATCTTTTGGTAATGAGGCGTGAAAAAGATCAGGCTTTTCGAAATGATGCGGCGCAAACAAATTTCCAACCGCCATTGCGCATAGGTTTACATTGATATGCACTTCTACGAACCTCTTCTTAAACCCATTGTCATCCCAGGCTTTGACCTGGGATCTATTCCTTTTTTAAAAAAAACCTCATCCAGTTTCAGCGGTCTAGATCCCAGATCGAGTTTGGGATGACAAATTATTAAAAACCTCGCGCTACAACTGAAATGTAAATAACTCAAACAATTTACTAAGCCTAAACACCATTTACGTCTTCAGCGCCACTTTTGCCTGCAACAAAATTAATCAAAAGCAAAAACACAGCTGCAACGGAAAACGCTGAGGTAATCGACAGCCCCAAACTTACTGCATAGCCAAGCGAAGTTGTCATGCCCGCTACTAAAAAACCGACAAAGCTGCCAAATCCTAAAGGTAGGAGATACTGCATCTGCGCTTTTATAAAGTCCAGATGGCTTGTGTTGGTATTGTTTGATGAAATAATCAAAAGATCTGCAATCGGCGAAATGCTGCTTCCCATCATAGCTCCAGAAATAATCGCACCAACAAGCGGAAAAACTATTGGCAATGCTTCCGGCGATGCAGGCTCAGAAAAACCAGCGAGAGAAAGAGCCATCGGAAGAGCTAGTGGAAACATTATTGTCATTGTTGCCCAAGAAGACCCCATAAAAAACGACGTTATACCACCCAGCACAAAAACTGCTGCTGGAAGAAATTTAATACTCAAAACCGGAATCATAAGATGCGCGATGTAGCTACCAGTGCCAAGATCTTCTATCAAAAATCTTGCAAACGACCATGCCAAAACTAACACGATCACCGATTGGCCCATTTCCCGCAATCCAGACCACCAAATCTGGCAAAGTTCATTACATGCAACCTTTCCCCTTAACACATGCAAAATAGCGCTGAAAATGAGTGTCACAAGCCCAGAAAAAAATAACGCAATGTACATGTTGGAACTTGCCAACGTTTCAAAGAGAGTGTTTGTTCCTCCAACAAGCTGTGAGTCCCCTGTGTAGATAATGAATGCAATGATGGTAAAAAACATTACAAGAATTGGTGAAACAAAATTAAAGAGTGAGTGTGAATTTACATGACCATTCAAATTAGGTTCTTTAACCGCCCTGCCACCGTAAACATTTCCTGTTTTCAAAGCTATCTTTTCGTGCCTTCCAATTATTCCAAAAGATATTCCAAATTGCACGATAAACCATGCACCCAAAACCATCAAAATCGACTGAAAAATGAATGGAATGGATTTGACAAGGACGTGAAAAGAATCTGCAATAACAGTAGTTGCGCTCCCATTGTTATCCACGCCTCCACCGTTTATAAACATCGCAATTGGCGGCCCCCACGCTGAAATCGGAATCAATGTGCACAATGGCGCGGCAAGCGATGTAACCAAGTAAGAAAGTTTAATTCTTGGGATCCTAAAAGTGTCTGTTAAAACCGGCATTACAGATGAAGTTGTAATAAGATTCAAATAATCGTCGATAAAAAGCAAAAGCGAAAAAAACAATGTTCCTCGCTGAGCCGATTTACTTCCTTTAATCTTCTTTCTTAAAAACTCAGCATAGGCAAACGCATCTCCAGAGTGCTCAGTGACGGCCATAACCATGCTCAAAAAAAGCAAAAACGCAAAAATAAACAACCTCTCACTTTTCATAAATTGAGAAAAGGATAAAAAGTTTTTAACTTCCGTCACATGCACTATGTGTAAAACTATGCTTTTTGCAGCAACCAGAGGAGAAAATCCAGAAGCCATAAGCGCTGCTGATACAATGCCAACAAGTAGGGATGTAATAATATTTCTTGTCCAAAAAGCTAAAATCAGAGTAATAATCGGCGGAACGAGAGAATAAAAAGAAAGTTCCATACAAATCCTTATTTTGGAACAACAGATTTAAAAGCTTCGTTAAGTATAGTATAAATGCAGTAAGTTTAAACAAAATTTCTTTCTATTATGTCATAGCTTCGCCTTTGACTACGCCGAACAATCCAAACTTGATTTGGAAACTGATCAAGTTGAACTCAAATAAGTAAGGTAGCCGGTGAGGCTCCTGGTGCATTCAGAGTGAACTGAATTTTGAAAGAGAGTTGGTCAACTTTAGTTCAAGCAGTGGGGCAGCTGCATTCCGGTTCATCAGCTGCCCCTGAAAGGGCACGGGGGTTGTAGGGGGCCTTTGCTCGTGTGTGAAGGCCCCCTGCGCTCGGCTTCACTCAATAAAGCACTTCACTTTTATGAAAAAAGGACTAGATCCCAGGTCAAAGCCTGGGATGACAATAGAAAAAAACGAAAAGGGCTATCGGTTTTCCATATAACTTATTCAAATACACCATCGAACGACACCAGATTTAAACCATATCTTGCACTGACATAAACAATTGGCCTGCCGTACCAAGCACTAGAAAACTTTACAAAACATCGAATAATGTCCGTTGTTTGCTTTGGAAACCACGACTCATTGGCCAAAAGTACAGTAAGTTCACCAGAAGTATCCACGCTGGAAAGCCACGAAAAATTGCTGAAAAAGTCGTAACAAACTATCGGAACCAGCTTTAAACCTTCAATCTCAAACCTTTCAAACTCCATATTTTCACCCTTTAAGATTCCAGCCTCAGAAAAAGGACATAAAGTTTTTTTGTCCAAAAGTCTGACCATTTTTCTGTCGTGTATCCACGCTGTAGCCTGACAGCAGCCTGTCGAGACAATTTGTCTGGTTTCATCCAGCATAAAATTCTGCAGCCAGTTATGCTGGACAACATTTTCCGGTGCAATTTGTCTACGGGTCCCAATCAAAAAGTGACTATTTTTCGGCATTTCATAAGACCAAATGTCAACGTATCCTTGACGCAAATCTAGGGGATACGGAAATGCGCTTTCTGGAGCTAAAAAAATTATCGTTTTGCCATCACCGCAGGCCCTCACACTCTCATTTTTTAGAGCCTCGCGAATTTTCTGCCCCACAAAAGATGCTGGTTTATGTGTTTGATCCAAACGAGCACAACGACTTTTGTCCAGCTGTACAAAAGAGAAGTGCTTGAGTTTGTTTTTAAGAATAACTTTTTGCGCTTCAGAAGTTTTGCATACCGGCGCAATCACTTTTAAAAATGTTTCTGATTTTGCAAGCGGCAAGAATGGCCACAAAAACGGATATCCCTTTATTTCCCCCAAAGGTGCAAAGCCGTAATTTGCCAGATAAAAAAAATAAGGCCAAAGCCCAAAAACACATAAAACAGAACGTATCCAACTCTTTTTAAAAAATGAGCACACAAAGACCTGCAGAAACGTAAAAACTGTATGTGTGACAGAAAACAAAACCAAAAAAAACGTAAAAAATCCATAGCCCTGCCCAAGGCCATAACTTTCTGGATAAAGATGTGCTGCTCTTGGCAGCCACCAAAATTGGGGCGCAATGCACAGTGCGCCCCATAAAAATCCGTAAACAAAAACTAAAAACCATCTAAGCTTTCTAACAGGGTCAGAAAGCTTAGAAATTAAAATTACCCAAAAAATAATCGCTGGAACCACCAAGAAGCAAGTGAGATAATTTCCAAAAAAAGCCGTATTCCATGAGATGGCGCTAAGAATCAACAATCCTAGGTTGATCACGGAAAAACCCCTGTTTTATAAGTGTATAAAACCCAAGTTTAAACAACTCTAGTTAACCTGTTTTCAGCATTTTTTCTTTCTATCGTCATCCCACAGATTTGATTTGGGATCTATTCCATCTAAACCAAGCTGCCTTGTATCAAAATATGTTTTGGCAGAAACTTTGAGCTTAAATATATTATCAAACTCAATGAACTAAAATATATCCTGGCAAAAACAAAAAAATCCCGGGCCGCAAGCCCGGGATAGCACATTTGACTAAACTTAGAAGGTTTTTTCTTCCTTTTTTACGTCAATAATTTCTGCAACATATTTTTCGT
>JBHPCE010000039.1:0-5255 GCA_042576345.1 Candidatus Babelota bacterium
GTCTCCAAGACCAAGTCTTACGTTTTGAGGATCTTTGATCATGTTTTTTCTGTAGAGCATGTCTTCGTAAAAATCTGGAAGTCCAGCGGGATACAGGTCGAAAAAATCGTCTCCCTGGGCATTGCGCATAACATCGTTTTCTTCAGGTCCAAAAACACGTGTCATATCAATTTTTGTAACAAGAAGTTTTATTGGAATTTCGAACGTTACGCAGCAAAGTTGTTGGTAAAAGCTCCTTGAATAACTCAAGTTGAGAGATAGTTCTTTGGAAATCGCATCAAAAGATAATTTTTTGGGCGATATTTTGGAAAGGTAATGTGTTGTCACAGCCGTTCCTGTTGGTGGAAAGGTTAAGGTTCTAGAAGCATCAGATTCGATGTCTGACCTTGTTTTTCTCACCTGTCCAGATGATCCGCCAACCGTTCGCCACTCACCGCCACCGGCTGCGGCGGAGCTTCCTGCGCCAGATTCTATTTTTCCGCCCTCAAAAAGTTTTGCCAGAAGAACTAAGTCGCCAATGCTGCAACCGTCTTCGCCCACAACAAGGCCAGAGGCATCTTGCACATCTCCTGTTGAGGTAAAGCACCAAGAAGCCCACTCGAAAGAAAGCTCGCCTGTTGTGAGATCTTCGTTTTCTGGAAATCGTCCAAAGGTTGGCCAGACCGGCATGCGTCTTGCAACTTCGATTGGAATAACTTTTTTTTGCTTGGTTTTTTCTTGCAGTGCGGGAGCGTTGAAAGCCGGTGACGAAAAATCACGTTGGCGAGAGAAGTTTGATGGTGTTACAAGAGTTGTGGCAAGACATACAAAAAATATTTGTTTTTTCTGCATATTTTTGCCCTCGGGTTTGGTGGGACCTGTGGATTTTTTATAGCAGGAATTTGTTATTCAGGAATAGAAAACACTACTCTGATTTTTCTCTTGTCATCCGAATTTCTCTATTTCTGACAAAAAAAGGACTAGATCCCAGATCGAGTCTGGGATGACATTAGAAAGAAATTTGAAGCATGCTGTCGGTTTTTTTCCATAGAGAGGAATTTGAAACATTGTATAGGTTTATTGCCATAAAAGGTAAGGTAGCCGGTGAGGCTCCTGGTGCACGTAAAACATGTTTAGTTTTGAAAAAAAACAAGACAACTTTAGTTAAAAAGTGGGAGGCAAACTCCGCAGCTTTTTGCCGACCCAAAAGGGCATGGGGGTTGTAGGGGGCCTTTGCCCGCTTGGGAAGGCCCCCTGCGCTAGGCTTCACTCAATAAAAACTCCATTTTTTATTGGGGAAAAAGGTTTAGATCCCAGATCGAGTCTGGGATGACAATGGAAAGAAGTATTGAAAAAAACTATACCTCTCTGTGTTGCTTTGTTCCGTTAGGGAAAATCCTAAACTCTCTGCCATCCGATTTCCATCCGTACACATATCCGGTAGTTGTGTCTTGTCTTGTGACGTCATCGTCTATGTCCATGTCCACAATTTGATTTTGAGAAGTGATGACTTTGTAATTTCCGCTTCTATCCACAAAGTCCACCGCATCATCAAGTTCTGTTGGGCTTACAACAATCAATTTTTTGACAACGCTGAAAGCATCGCCAGATGTGTTTGTGAAATAGCGTTGCTGAATTTTGCCCTCTATGGCAGGGCTTGTAATGCTTGTGGCTTGGGTTATGAGAGCGACGTAGCCATCTCCGGTTATTGCGCTGTCGATGTTGTCCCAAGGGACTGTATATCCAAAAATGGATTCAGCTACTTTTTCTTGGCCAAACGCAAGACAGCCTCCATTATCAACGGTTAACTGAGAGGATCCATCAAAAAGGAAGTTTAAGATTTGTCCTTCTTGAAATTGTCCGCTTAGAAGGCTTATTTCGAAAAGACCCCCTTGGCGTATTGCCAGATTGGATGCACGGTCAAAGGTAAGGTTAAAAAGTCCTGTTGCAAGAGACATTTTGGCTGTAAATGAGTCTGAAGATGTGGAAGATGCAACTCCAACTTTGATGGAAGCGTTTCTGTCCGCCTTGATGTCAAAAAAGTCATCGCTTGCCGTTCCGATTTGAAGGGCTCCCCCCGTAATTTTTGCCTGAGCATAGTCTTGGAAAATTAAATTTCCACGGCCTTGGATGATGATTGAGTCTCCTTCTTCTACAAGAAGCTTTGCAAAACTTTTGAAAATTATGCTGGGTCGATCGTCTTCGTAAGAGCTTCCTGCGGCAACTTCCACCTGGTCTAGTTCTGTTCCTTGGCAAGTGATTGTAGAACCTCCTTCAAATTTTACTTCTCCACTTCCCTGAAAAATTAGAGAAGAGCTTTTTGGCATTTCTATGTTGAAAACGTCACCGTCAACTTCGTGGCCAAAATAAACGGATTTGTCTGTATCCAGTGAATCGTCAAATTCAAAAACCAGTTCTGCGTCTTCGTCCATAATAATTTCGCCTTTTACTTGAAGATGGCCGGTGACGATTACTTTGTTGTCGGTGCCGGAGACATAAACTTTGTCTTCGTATTTGAGTGTTTCCACAAGGCTTTCGTCAACATCTTCGTGAAAGCGTGTGGGGCGTCTGGAAAAACGTGTTCTTCTCACACGTGTGTAAACGCGGGCTCCGCCGCTCAGTTCCAGGTACAATGGAAGATCTGTATCTGTAGAAAAGTCGGTCAAGACACCTTCTTGCTCTATGCGGATTGTGCCCCTAATTTCCGAGGATTTCATTCTTTTTTTGATGCGAAGGCTAGGATTCGGAATTCTGATTGCTCGAGATTCTGCACTTGCAAAGTAGTTGTCGGGTTTTTTGGGTGGAATCAGTGAGCGCTTATTTTGTCGCTTTGGCGACCTGTGAAAAGCCGTTGTAAACCCTGGGTCTGGTTTGAAGTCGAAGGGCGATCTGAGTGCTGTGTCGTCCACTGGGTTGGGTAAATCGCTTTTGAGGTCGAGATTTGTTTCAAGTTCAAAATCGCGAGAAAGTTGGCGTATGGGGTTTTTTTCAACAGTAAGCCTGTTTCCGCCAAGATAAGAATGTGCACCTGCAATCAGTGAGCTTCCAGATTCATTGACAACGGTCACATCAAAATCTTCGAATCTTAGGCCTGCTCTGCCAACATCGGAAGAGAGCAGGATTGCGTTACCGTCCAGGTACAAGCGCAGCTGGTCGACGTCTTCTTGAAGTGCAAAGCGTATTGTCAGCGAGTTGTCGGCAAGGTCGCCAAAAGTTATATTTCCCCTTACCCTGAGGTCGTTTTCAGTTAAATGAATTTCGTTATCCCGTCCCTCGACGATCAGGTTCATATCCAGATCTCGATCGAGAGTCAAAATGGAGCGACCTTTGAGCGCTATGGCCCCCGTTATAACTTCTCCGTCTACAAGCCTGTTTTCCCATGTAAAGTATTCCAGGCCAGAAAGATTAATATCTTCAAGTGCCAAAACGCCGTCCCTGACGGCAAAAAGTGGTTCTTGTTCACCAGAAGTTTCTGAAAATATTAATTTTCTCTGCCCTCCAGAGCCTCTGAAGGAGCAAACATTGTCTGTGCCGGTGAGTCTGTATACCCCGGTTGTGATGTTCATGTCTTCTGTGAATTCTACTTCAACATTTGGATCAAAACTTACAGAGCCGTGTGGCTGTATGTTGAAAGTGTTGTTGTTGAGTTTTAGAAGTTTTATCGACTGAAAAGCGGCGATGACGTACGGAAGAACGACAAGCTGCGGATCTTCTACCGAAGAGAAGATTAAAGAAGCTCCGCTTGCGGTCAGCAGTGTGTCTCCAATAAAACGCAGTTGGTTGGAAGGGTGCATAAAAAAACTTTTTTCAAGATAAACGGTTCCGGTCAGAGCACCACTCAACAAAAATTGTTCAACAGCAGATTTGACTTGAGAAAGGTCAGTTACTTGCCTGATGGAGTTGGTATTGATGAGCGTGGAAAAAACGCCACTGCCTCCAACCTCGCCGAATACTGCAGCATCTTCTGTCAGATTTAATGAGTCGATCCACAAAGCGCTGTCGTCGGCGTCGATCTGCGCCTGGTCTGTAAAAATCCATCCCCAAGAGCCTGTTAAAATGGTTGTTGTGCCGTCGACCACAACGTTTCCGTTAGACATCAAAACGTCTCTGGTTAAAAATATTTGTCCACCGGAGATCTGAAGTGTGGAATCGTCGTCTCCAAAAACAAATTTTCCTGTCTCCATGCCGTGAAGAAGTGCGTCGTTGATGACGAGTGTGGCGCCAGCGTCTATGACAATTCTTGCAAATGTGTTGGTAATGTCTAAAACTGTGCTGCCAGCATTTATAACGTTGTCTCCTTGAAAAGTCCAAACGTTAGAGAGTGTGACTGCTGAGTCGAACCAAATTGGATGTACATCCACAAAAGTAAGCTGGCTACCCCAAGAACCGCTCAAGTTGATTGAGTAATTATTGCAGTTGAGCGTTCCTGTGCCAGTTATCAAAACATTTTTTTCTAGGAGAAGATTGTCTTCCAAATAAATTTTGCTATTCGCAAGATCGATGGTTTGATCAACGGGGCCTCTAAGGCCAAGATAAAGTGTTGTAAATTCGTCAAATGTTACGATGCCCTGCTGAAACCTGGCATCGCCCGTAATCTTGTTGTTTTGGCCAGAGACAATGATTTTTTCATTCACAGGGCCGTTGGCGTCAAGTTCTTTGCTGCCATTTAAATAAATACAGTCAGTTTTGTACGTTGCATCATCTTCAACTCTTGTAAAAGAGCCTTTCATAAATGTTTCTGGCTCAGATGAATCTTCTCTTACGCCGTTAGAAAAAGATATAGATTCTCCCTGCAGCTCGGAATTTGCACCCTGAACTAGAGTTCCGTTCCAATCAATAATGGCGCTGGAAACGATAAGTTTTGAAGTGTCGCCTAGTTTTATTTGCGAAGATTTGTTAGAAAAAGATATGTCGCATTTTAAGGTATGTGCGATTAAAAAAAGACAGACAATTATGGCTTTTTTCTTGTAAGATTTTGATTGCGCGAACTTGAATTTCATGGAAATCTCTCTGCTTTAAGAAGATTTTTGCAACGAAATGAATTTATCGGTTATTTTCTTTATCTTTCAAGGGATGTCGAAATCGTCCTCTGGGAGCGGATTTTGTGGTTTTCGACTTATTTGGGCGAAAAAAAATTAAAAAAATTTAAAAAAATTTTGGGGCTGTTTTGCGGGCAAAAAGTGGTGCTTTTTGTAAAAAAATGGTCTTTTATGGTCACAATTTGCACATTTTTGGCGGTTTTTAATGTCTGTGATGGGGTTTGCAAAATTGTTTTT
>JBHPCE010000040.1:0-4938 GCA_042576345.1 Candidatus Babelota bacterium
AAGAACTCGTAAACAAAGGCATACACTCAGTTGGCAGGTTTGGGGAGTGGAAATATTCAAGCATGCAGGAAGCAGTGTTAGATGGCAAAGAAATAGCCCAACGGGTACTAAAAATGCAAGATTATAAGACGCATCTAAAAGAACAAGCCTGTGCATAAGGCAAGAAGAAAAAGGAGAAGAGTATGGTAAAAAGCAAAATTTTAGATTTTTATCATCGCCGCAAAGTGTTGATCACTGGCGGTGCAGGTTTTATTGGCTCGAACCTTTCAAAAGCGCTTGTTGACGCTGGAGCGCATGTAACAATTTTAGATAACTTTTCCACCGGTAATGTAGAAAACCTCAACAACGTACTTCATAAAATTGAGCTCATAGTCGGCGATATCCGATCAAAAGAAGATTGCGGCAAGGCTGTTGCAGATAAAAGTGTTATATTCCATATGGCTGCCATAGCCTCCGTACCGGAAGCCGAAAAAAACCCTCAAAAATGCAAAGAAATCAATGTAATGGGCACAAAAACTCTTTTTTCCGCTACAGCTGATCAGAAACTTGCACCCAAAATCATTTTTTCCTCTTCTGCAGCAGTTTATGGTGACCACAAAGGAGTCTGTAGAGAAAGCATCAAACCAAATCCTCTCTCTATCTATGCTGTGAGCAAGTTGGAAGGTGAAAGATTGTGCCAAAACTACTGCAAAAGGAATAATGCCTGCGCAATTGCACTGAGATACTTTAATGTTTACGGCAAAACCCAGGCACAAAAAAAAGAAAATTCGGGCGTTATCGCAACATTCACCGCAGCTCTAAAAAGTGGTTGTAAAATAACCTTTTTTGGCGATGGATCACAAATGAGAGACTACGTTCATGTCTCAAAAGTTGTAGATGCAAACATGGTTGCTGCAGCATCAATAATACCCGAATTTGACATTTTTAACGTAGCAAGCGGAAAAAGTATCAGCCTGACACAGCTAATCAGAAACCTCGAAAAAGAAACCGGTTTAAAGAATGTTGGCATCGAAGTAAAGCCCGAAAGAAGTGGTGACATAATGCACTCTCTTGCAGACTGCAGTAAGCTGAAGAAGCTTTTAAAGTCCACCCAATAAAAACACGGAAAAAACATGATAGACGCCTTTTCAATAATAATCTTGATACAGATTATCCTTGAAACTGTACCTGTGAGCAGCAGTGGGCATGTTGCCATTTTTAAACATCTAATAAAAAACTTTGCCCCAAAAATTGGCTCATCTTGCAACGGCGCTTTGTGCGAACTTTTGAACCTTCCCACCGTTATAATTCTCGCCTTATTTTTCAGAAAACGCCTAGTGGAGATATCAAAACATTTATTAACATCAAAGATCTCTTACGCCGCCTACAAACCCATTTTAAAGGTAATATTCTACGCTATTGCGGCAAACGCTATCACCTTTTCCGCCTACATTTCTGTTCCAGGGTTTTTCTATCAAAACCGTTCAATATTACTTCTAGGTCTTACTTTTAGCATGTTGATTCTATTGTCACTAAAATTTATAAATCCAAACCAAAATCACGAAAATATAACTATGCAAAAGGCCTTTTTAATCGGCTTTGCGCAAGCTTTTAGCGTTATTCCTGGAGTTTCACGTTTCGGAATCACCTACGCAACCTCGCGCTGGCTTAACATCTCACCAAAACATTCATTTGAATTTTCATTTTTCCTGCATGCCATGCTGTCAGGTGGCGTTCTTCTCAAAGGAATACTGCTTCCAGGACCATTTTTGAGTCTTATTATTCCCCTTTTGAGCATCAGCAAAATTTTTATCATAATTATTGCCAGCATAATTTCTTATTTTGGGCTGTCATTATCGTGGTATCTGGCTATCAAAGAAACGTTCTGGAAATTTGGGTTTTACTACGTAATACCAATTTCGACATTGTTATTTTCCATTTTTGCACTGTGAGACACTGTGAAAAAACTGTTTATAAAGTCCTTAACCGTTTTATGCTTAACAATGACAATGTCTCTAAAATCAGCCAATCAACAGCACCTAAATTCAATATTCCTTAACTGGAAAAAGGCCCCAGAAGAAATTTGTCATGAAGTACTTAAATATCTGTTTGAGCCGCAAAATTCCAAGCAAATGGTGGAACTCATCACTTACTGCATGCGGAACAATCAATCATTCAACAGAAAAACACAAGTCTGTTTTGTCAATTCCAAAGGTAAAAATCAGTTATTGCAACCGTGGTTTGGAGTAGTCACGCTGTTAAAGTTTGCACTAAATACAGAACCACGCTGTTATCCAGAAAACTTCTGTTTGGACATTTCGAGCACAGATGAGCGCTTCAGAAAAAGATGTGAAGAAATATCTTGTCACGAAAACAGGGTAAATCTTAAGCCCTATCACGTAAAAACACATGCATCTACAACAATAAAATTACGCATAAAATGTTATCCATTTTACCTAAAAATACTGGTCATAATCGCCAAAGACTCAACCCCTAACTTTATGGAAATAAGCCTGCAAAACAAATCAAGCTCAAAGAAAATTCCCGAAATAATTGCCACGGGACCAAATTTGTACGAACTTTTAGAAAACTCAACTCTACTGAACCAAAATTTCTAAACCCTTCCAAATCCAACACAAAAACATAAATAATAGTTTCAGCATGAATTTGCCATTCGGAGTATCGCATGAACAAGAAAATATTTTATACCACCCTAGCATTCACCCTGATAACGAGCGCCACACTAAGGCAACAATGCAACGGTTCTGAATACATCGTACAAGAACTCGAAGACACTCTTCTGGAACACTGGCACAACTCTCCAGAAGATATTTGCAAACTAGTGTCTGAGGTGGGAAACACCTCAGAATCAGCACTAAAAAAGTTTCTTGATGGCAACCTTAAAATAACCGACTCTGAAGAAATGCCACCCGGAAGTTTTCGACTGAGACCTAGAAAAACAGAACATTATTACGGCGGAAGCACAATATTAAGCGGCGGCCTGGACCTTTACGTTGAACCTGGAATTTATGCGAGTCTAGAAGACGGCGTTTTATGGAACTCTCAAAATTCAAGGCTTTTGACCTTAGCGGAAATCAAAGAAATAGCAAAAATAAAATCCAAGGCTTACAAAAATTTATCGTATGTCTTCATCGTACACAACGCAACTTTGGTCCTAGAACAAAAAATTCTTATCAACTTTCTGGGTGAGCTTATGGAGTACGGAGGCATAGCTCCAAAAGGCGTGCCAGGAAAAAATAAATTTTATTCTGGAAAAGAATCTGGGGAAATACTTCTTCCAGTACACCGGTGTAAAAAGATTCACTACATCTCCATTATCCCCAAAAATTCTCTTGAATTTTTCCCAGACAAGGATCACATGACACCTCTTCCAAAAAATATATCAAAATTAGTCTCAAAAATCGCTTCAACAATCAAAGTGCCTGGTTTTTCTTATGCCTGGCAAAAGAGTGTTGGAGCAGCAAGAAGGAAACGCCCAACAAATTAATTAAAAAAATGGAGGTTAAATCTATGGGTAAAGAAAATATTGCGATCATATTGTCCATGCTTTTGTCCATTTCATGCTTAAATCAACTACGCTGCCACGAAAACAAAATCACGCAGAAAGACTTGAAAGAGATCATTTATGAAGAGTGGAAAAAAGCCCCAGAAGAAATATGCGATCTTGTCGCATACACCGCAAGTTACGAAGAAGCTGCCCTACAAGAACTTTTAAACTGTAACCTTAAACTGGTCTTAAAACGAGCAAATTTTGCTCCAGGAACATTTTTCCTATCTCCCCGTACAGATTTTCACTGGTACGGTGGAAGCGTTGACTGGAGTGGAAAAATTGAAATGTGCATCGACAATGAAACTTACGCTTTCATCGAAGATGGAATACTTTATAGCGAAAATTATGAAAGAACGTTATCCGCCAAGGAACTTTTACACATTTTTAGTATCGTCTCTCTAGAAGTCCCAAAGAATAAACGAGCCTGCTGGCAATCACTTTCTAAAAGGCTCATTAAAGAACATCTAGCTTTAAAAACCTTTTTAGAAGGAAATATGGCAATCTCTACCAACTTACCACCCTTATACCCAAGAGATAATCTGTTTTGGAAATTTGGGAAAAGTGAAATATTAATTCCAGTTCACACAGATGTCATTGAATATTACATATCATTACGCCCAAGCAAAAATGGAAAAGATGTTCCAAGCGAAGACCACATGAGCATGCTTACTAAACAGGAAACCGAACAGATATCCAAAATGTTGGAAGGTCTTTGCGGTAAGAAATTCAAAAAACTGAAAAAAGTGTGGAAAAAAGCTTTAACCGCAGTGCGCGGACGTCGAAAACCCTACGTTATACGAAAGCTCTACTGCTGTTCATGAGTGCAATACAAGTAGAAAACAATGTACAAACTTGCTATATTTTTGTTTTTTACTGCAACGGCATGTATGCAAGGGGCCGAAAGAGTAAAGCTCCCTGTAACAAACCCACAAGAAATGAAGGACATCTTGATGAAACACTGGCTTGAGATGCCGGAGGAACTTGCTGGAATCATATGTGACTACGCCTTACCACTGGTTGTTATTTGCAAAGAAAAAGGTGCACCATCAGACGAAATTCTCACAAAAATATGCATGGATTTGGCACAGAAAAAATACAGTGTTCACACCCCAGATTGTATGGTTGGAAAAACTGAGGCCTATTTTATGCCAATCGGAGCCAAAGGTGGATGCTGGAGACTACAAACAGCGGAAGGGCTAAAATTTATGATTATCCCAGCCAAATATGAAAATCAACCGGCATTAATATTTGTTCTACACACAGGAACGGGCTTGACTCCACACGCCGTGGTTATTTTGAATAAAAAGACCATGGGAGCCCTAAAAGCCCTTCTCGATGGCTAAGCGCGCCACTGCAACCAGAATAAGTTACCCATAAAACCCCAACAA
>JBHPCE010000041.1:0-4812 GCA_042576345.1 Candidatus Babelota bacterium
AGTTTTCATAAATTCTCGAGGGATTTGAATAATCATTTGGAAATACATCGGCTTGGATACTGACAATGGCACTGCTGTCGGCTTTTTCTCTTGCATCGATTGTGACAACAGCGTCACTGTCTGAAACAATCTGATCGTTGATGGTCAAAACCGCCCAACTGTTATCTTCAATAAATGAAATTCTGGCAATCGGATATGTATATAAATTTACAGAAGAAGAACAGCTCACGAACAAAAGAGAGTCATCCGGAGAAAATGCTAAACCAATTGCTGTCCCACTTGTGGTCTTTGAAGCACCACTGATTGCAGTCACCGCTCCGCTGATCGCAAGATTGTAAAGAATAACATCTGTATCGGAAACAATGGATAGACAATTTCCCTCGCTTGAAATAGCTATGTTGTAGTTATTATTACCTACCGAAACACTCCCAACTTCAGTCAAAGCTGTTCCGTTGAAAGTAAAAGTTTTAAAACCAGAAAAAGAGCCTCCACTACACGCAACAGCCAACACTGTCCCATCTTTATTCCAGGCAGCCCCATTTCCACTGGTGGTATCTCCGCAAGAATCACCGTCGACCAACGTTAAGCTAGAATCTGAACTGTCGAAAGAATAAACTCTAACTTGTCCTCCAGCTGTATATCCCCCTATAGCCAAATAACTTCCATCACGGCTCCAGGCAAGACCCCTCACAGAGTCACCGTAAGAGACCTGACTTGCTGCAGTCCCCAAAGTTCCCGTTGAAGTGTCAAAACTCGCGATGTAAACACCTCCAACGTTGTCTGCAAACGACAAAAAGTTCCCATTGGGATGCCATCCAACTTTCCAAATTGTTGCAGAACCAGCTGTAGAAGACCCCACTTCTGTAAGTGCATAGCCATCGAAACTGTAAACAACAACAGTTTTGCTTCCCGTTCCAGCATTTCCAGATATTGCTATGTAATCACCAGAACCATTCCAGTCAACAGAAGCCATCTCTGCACCATGGTCGGTATCTGTTACAAAAACAATGTCGTTACCATCTCTTTTGTAAACACGAAGCCTGTCTGTGTCTGAGCCACTATAAATTGCTATGGCGCAATACTTTCCGTCTGGAGACCAAACAACATCACGCGGATATTCGGCTGGAGCGGGCGCCAGAGTAAATGGCTCATTCAACCCAGAAATATCTGTAATTGCCCAGCTGTTTGGAATAAGCGCATTGCTGCTCGCAATCAACCTTAAATCTAGTTCAACGATTGCCGAGCTATCTGCATAAAGACTGCCCTGACGACTGACTACAGAGTTGCTGTTGGTGACAATGTCCGGCTCTGCATTTCCGATATCTGTGTGAAGAGTTGTAATATTTGTATCTTCTGGATCTAGATAAGCCTCCAAAGCATCTACAGACCCTGCAGCTTCAGCATTGTCATCGATCAAAGATTCCACCGTTGTAAGCCTACTTTCGAGATCTGTAATATCGCTTTCGTTAGAATTGGGCAGATTGTAGTAAGTTTGTATAAAATCACTGTTTGCCTGAAGTAAAGACTCTTTTACAACAGGATAAGCTGTGACATAATTTGATGAATTATCACAGCACACCGACAAAAACTTCCCGTTCGAGCTGAACACAGCACCATAAACATTCGAACCACCCAAATCTTTTGTACCTCTGCTCATTTCTTCCAAAGATTCACCGTTAAATTTGTACACCCGAAGATTGTCACTTCCCGCTGTGGCAGAATGCGACAAAAATATACCATCTGGTGACCAGCTGAGATGTGTAGGTTCTAGCCCAGAAACATCTTTGCTATAAGAAAGAGTTAAATTCGTTCCATCAAAATGATAGATATTTATTACATCATCATTTACAGCGCCTATTGCCACAAAATCTCCCGATGGATGCCAAGTTCCGTGCATAACTCTGTCGCACGTAGCCAGATTAACTCGACAACCGGTCAATTCGGTTAATGTCTTGGCAGTTGAATCAAAAGAGTAAACTCGAACTTCGTAACTGCCAGAAGATGAAGGATCTCCCCCCTCCAAAAGGTAAAATCCGTCAGGGCTCCATTCAACAAAATAAACTGTAGCTCCATGAGATTTTGGAGAAGCTGTATCTCGAAGCGTTAAAGATTCTGCTCCGTCTGTGTCGTCAAATTCATAAATTCTAACTCCGTGCTCTGCCGTTTCTACCCACCCAATGGCCAAAAAGTTTCCATCCGGACTCCAAGAAATTCTTTCTCCCAATGGTGGCAGTTGCAACTTGAGAAAGCCTTCTTCCAATAAGCTTGTACACACGAACACCAACGTTACTGCCATCTGGAAGTCCAGTGACTGCAAGAAACTCTCCATCTGGCCTCCAACTGACTCCCGTCACAGAATTTCCATGAAGTTTTTTGCAGTCCGGAAGCTCTGTTAAAGTTTCTGTGTAGTTATCGAACGAATAAACTCTTACATTGACGTTGTCATCTTGTGCAGACGCATTTGCGTGTCCAACGGCCAAATAATCAACGTTCGGACTCCAATCAACAGAATACACTGTTGCAAGAGTATTTTTTGTGCATCCAGACATCACGCTTCCCAGACGCATTTCATAAAGCTCACTGCCCTGCGACATCACAGATTCACTGTTTGCCTTTTGAAGCGTGTCCAAAGTTACCAGCGCATCAGAGTTTGTAAGTACAAGCGCAATCGAATCTGAGTTGGAAATAACTCTGTCAAAAACACCGTCCATTCCAACAATAGAATTGCTGTTTGCTTCTATGGTTGTTTCAAAATTTGTAGCGTAACATTCAAATTTATCTGATCCCGCGCCACCGGCGGCCAAAAATCTGTCATCCGGGCTAAAATGAACAGAATTTATGTTTCCATCGCTTTGAGTCTTGTAAGCACCATCCATTTCTACCCAGTTATCATTCTGAAACTTCACACACCGTATGTAACTGGCCCCAGAAAGAGCTATGAAGAGATTGTCATGACTCCATGACAGATCTAACGCGCTAAGATTCACTGTTGTTTCAAGAGTTAACGTTGTACCGTCAAAACTTAAAATTTTAACGCCGTCACTAGAACATGCCAGGGCCACGTACTTTTCATCAAAACTCCAATGGCCAGCAAGCGCTGATGTGATGCTCAAATCTAAATTACAACCAGAAAGCGCTGTCAGCGTGCTTGAACCATCAAACTCATAAACTCTGACGTTGTAGTTCCCAGCAGCAGCATCTGCACCAGAAAGCAAAACATATCTTCCACTTGGGCTCCACTGCGTACCGTAAACAACTCCACCGTGAGAAACAGATTGAAGATGAGTATCATTAAAAGTTGAGGTTGCCGGATTAAAGCTGTAGAGACGCACTTCACTGTCCAACGCAATAACCACAAAAGTTCCACCAGGATGGACGGAAATATCGCGCATTGTAACAGTGCCAGGATCAAAAGAATTTACAAGAGCCAACGTCTCATCTTCGAAAGTATAAAGCCTTATATTTTTACTATCCGTTCCATCACCACCACATATAAAAATGTGTTTTCTGTCCGGATGCCAAGCGACAGCAGCCAAGTTTGAACCAAAACTTTCTGTGTCTTTCTGTGTAAAGGTCGATCCGTCAAAACTGTAAACAATCAAATCGTTGTCTGTTGTCACCGCAGCTAAATACCTAGAATCATGACTCCATTCAACTTCTTCAATGTTGTTTGAAAAAGATGGCGGACTGGAAAGTGGCAAGCTCAATCTCAATTCTTTTGTGTTTGTAAGTGTGTAGTCGTTAAGACTTTGGAAATCTAAAGATTTAATTTTTAGTCCAGCACCATCGCCACTTATCGTTCCAGATGTGACCAGTGAAAATCCATCTGGCGACCACTTAACGCTTCTCCCAGCACCTCCAGCCTCCGAAACTCTGCACTGAGTGACTTCTTCAAAGGAATTCTTTTCTGTGAATTTAAGCACTCTGGAATGCGTGCTGCCCTCAACAAAAGTATTTCCTGTTACCGCTATCATTGAGCTGTCTGGAGACCAGTCAACTGAAAAAACAGTTCCGCTGTGAACAAAATCGCACAAAGCAAGGTGTTCTAAAGTTTCGGATGAATTGCTGTATTTAAATGCCATAACTTCGCTGCCTTCTAACCCATCCCAACCAACGGCAGCCAATTTTGTACCATCCGGAGACCATGCAACATCAAAACGAGTGTTACAGGTTTCAAAATGTGCATTTGGAAGCTCCATGATGACATGCGTGTCCGTAGAATCTTCATCGTAACCAAAGCCATAAAGTTTTATTCTATCGTTTCCTGGTCCTGCCTCTCCAACGCACGCAATGGTCGAATAAGTTCCGGTAGAAACCCAATCGACCGAATAAATTGTGGAAGAACTTCCAAAATCAACTGAGATAGACGAAAGCTCAGAAAGGGAATATGCATAGTCAAAAGCATAGATTTTGGCTTGTTGAGAAGGTCCATACCCAGCAGAAATAATAAAATCTCCATCTGGACTCCAGGCAACACTTTCTACCGTCTCTATGCTGCTACTTTGACCTGTTCCAACTCTGTAGCATCCTGTGAGTTCTTCGAGCCCCGTGCTTTTAAGTTCAAAAATTTTAACTTCGTGTCTTACTGCATCAGAAATATCACTCACATCAGGAATTGACTCTGTAGCAATTGCAATGTGATCTCCATAAGGATGCCACGCTATGTCTTTGACCGTTGCCGACATTCCTAAGTCGAAACCAAAATAATCAGAAAGCACTTCTCCATCGCTTTTGAAAATTTTTAGATGCTTCCCACCCCTTAAATCACTTGTTCCCAGTGCAACATATTTACCATTTGGCGACCAATCAACT
>JBHPCE010000042.1:0-4359 GCA_042576345.1 Candidatus Babelota bacterium
GCTGTTGAATGTGGCATAATGCCAATTTTGGTTATTTTGAGTAGTAGAGCTGAGTATGCGCCACACAGTCGAAAAACTCTTTTCACAGACGTAACCAAGATGCTTTCTGTTATGGATGAATTTAAGGATGCAAGCGGAAGATATCCTTTCAGATACGTTATAGCCGAGATTGCACAGACTCTTAAAAATGCAGGTGTCATAGAGCTGAATGGTAAAAAGAATGATTTTCTTGCGGATCAATTGATGGTTTTGGGGACAAGACTGGAAAAGACAAAGGTTTATATAGACAGAAAAGATGCTCAAAATTTGTTGGCCCAAGTTGCGAATTCTAACTTTTCTACTGAAATCAAAGTTCATTTGTCCAGCTTGATTGAGTTTAGATCACAAGGGTTAAGTTTGAATTCTTTTGAATCTGAAATATCAAGATTGGATATAGAAATTTATCCCTGCAAAAATGAATTATTAGAGGCCTTGAGATCTTTGGATTGGTCAAACGTTTCTGGGTGTAAATTGCCTTCGCGAGATGAGATTAAACGTAGTTTTGAAGCGATTTCTAAGTATTTTTACGGGCCAAGATGGAAACGGTTTTTGAAGTTTTTTGTCAATTCCAAAAGTGGCAGACTTATAACAGCATTTGGAGTTGTCGCCTTGTGGTATTACTTTGAAGGAATATTTTATCCATCTGAGGAGATAAAGGACGATAAGGGGAACGTTTCTGGTATTAAACACAATGCACCATTGCATAGGTTGTTTGGCGCCTTTCCTCAGGGGTATAAAAATTGCATTGATTACATTGGAAAATCTCTTGGAAGACAGCGAAAAGAGACAGATGAAGTATTAAAAGAAAGAATTGACCATGCATTTGACAGATTTCGTGGGGAATTAAAAGAGATAAGAGAAACTATTAGGGAAGCTAGAGAATTTACTGGGGAGACTATTCAGGATATTAACAGGTCGATTTTTGTAAATTTAACCGCTTTTACGCGTGTCATTAACGGATTTCATGGTGATATTAGTTGGGGACTACGTGGAGCCCATTTTAGAACAAGCTCTCCAGATTTTGGAGAAGAACTGCGTAAGTTTTTGGAGGAGATGCACCGGGCAGGTGCTGGGGCAGGGGCTCGTGAGTGTCGTAGGATCGCACTTTCAGCTTATGGTGAAGATAGGTTTCCAGATCAAGATGATTTGACGCGAGAAGAGGAAGTTAAGCGCGGTGAAGAGGAAGTTCGTACAGAGAGCCTAGGACTGTCTGAGGAGGCTAGGCCATCTTTATGGAGACGTGTATTTTTTCCAGCGTCATGGTTTCAATAGCCGCACTTGGCTTCCAAGGTTTTCTTTGAAGCTTTTGGGTGAAATTAGTATCTAGCATCTTTTCTATATGTAGCAAATTTAATTTTTGCCTCGTTATCTAGTATTTTTTGTATCTGAGTTGATCTGTTTTTTTCTTGTGCTATAATGGTTCTATTAAAAGTTAATATGGTTATTGTTGAACATTGAATTATGGAAGTTTGATATGAAATTTGTGAATCGATTTATAAAAGTTCTCTTCATTTTTTTTGGATTATTTTTGTCGAAGTACTGTTTCAATCAGGATATGCAAACAGTTCGTCACTTATCTGGTGGAACTTTTGTAAAAACAAGAGAGTTTGGTTCACTGCACCTGGTGGCAGTTATAAGAAGCTTGACCGATCAATTTGTATATCCGCCGCATCGCAAAGTAGTTGAAGTTTTTATAGAAACAATCAAGAAGTTTTATTATTTCAAGGATAGTTATAATAATATGCCATTCTCACAGGTTGTTTTAGACGTTTCGGATAGGCTGAAAAACCTTCCTTGTTCTGACAACAGAGACAGGATGCGAGATATTCTTGCAGAAGAAATTACGCTTCTTATTAATGGACTTATTTTTTTGAGTCGCAGTGTTGTTGGATCTGCGAGGCAGAGTTTGTGTGACCAGGTTGATTCTAAAAAGGACATTTCTAGTGAGGACAAATTGGTGCTAAAGCAGGCAATGTCACAGTTTGATGTTTCTATTGGTAGAGACAAATTTATTGAATTTTATGAGAAAGATTGTTCGTTCAACAGAAATTTTGTTGAAAAAATGTGCTGGCCAGATTTGTCTGATCTTCAAGATGAGAACATGTTAAAAAAATTAGGTAATAAAATGTATTTTGTTCTTCGTGGACATTCTTGCAAGCGTTTTGCTAAGTTTTTTTATAAATCTTCGTTAGGTATATCAGTATTAACGATTCTGTCTCTTTTTGTTTGGTTTCAATTGGAGAATGTAATTTTTAATAAAAATCTTTTTGGTAATTTCCCAGGGCCTTTTCACTGGGCTTTTTCAAAGTTTCCAAAGGAAGAGTTTGCAAAGATGTTCAAACTTTTCGACAGGAGTGGACATTTGGACCATATTTTGAAGTTTGTGAGGGAGCTTATTCATAAAAACAAGGATAAAATCGAAAAGATATTTGATGAGTCTCTCGATCCTGGGAGTGCTCAAGAAGTTAGAAAGGATATGAAGGATTTACTACATAATTTATCAGGTGTTTTTCGTGGGGATAAGATTTTATTTCTACATAAGGGAGAAGAAGGCTGGTTTGATTTTTATGCGAGAATAGTCACCTCCCCAGAAAAAGTTTTAAGAGATAACGCTAGAAGAGTGAGAGAAGATGACCCTGAAGATTCTTCGGAGTATGAAGAATAGTCGTAGGGTTAGATCCTCAATAATAGCCGCACTTGGCTTCCAATGTTTTCTTTGCAGTTTCTGCAGTAATTTTTTGTTGTAGCCAGTTGATTTGAGCTGTGTTCCAGTTGTAGATTGCCTCGTCAAAATCCGTTTGTGTGATGAGGCCTGTTTTGAATTTTGTTTTATTTCGTTCAAAAGTATCTTTGGATTCGGAAAGTTCTATGTCTTTGAGTTGAAGGTCGCGAAGGCTTATCAAAAGATCATTGTGAGAGGTTCTGACTTCAGAGTCGATTGTTTGAAGAGTGACCAATCTGTCTTCTTGATATTTTAATTTTTTTGCATGATAGGCGTTTGCGTTGTGATAGCTGTAGCCGCTATCAAAGCCCCAAGAAACGGCCACTCCTGCCTCATGGCTGTTGTAAGGATCGTCTGCTGTGCTGTCCTGTTGTCTTTGCCATGTTCCATAAAGCCCTAAGGTTGGAAAATAGTCTTTTTTGTAGGCTAATTCCTGTTGAAGGGCGGCATCCGTTTGCTGCTCATTGACTAAGAGCTCTTTTCTGTTACTTTTTGCCTTGCTTAGAGCCTTATCGAGTGTGGGTACGGAAATTTTGCCAGTAGGGTTCCAGTGTAAATTTGGATATTTTCTGCAATTTCGCAACTTTAAATTCGTGGCCTTTTCCAGATCGACAAAGGCGTTGTCTAAATCATTTTCGTACTGTTCTATGGTTTGAAGGTTTTGAGTGTGTGTTGTGGCTGCTTGAAGAAGCTCGTTTCTGCTGATGATTCCAGCCGACCATTTTGCTTTTGCTTGCTCAAATGTTTCTTGAGAGCTCTTTTTGAGTGATGCTATCACTTCTTTTCTCTGGAGCTGAAGCCAGGCGGCTAAGAATGCTTCTTCTACAAGTTCGCGGACGTAGTCGTTTCCTAGGCGTTTCTGATATTCGGCTAACGTGTGCTGAGACTTTGCAACATTTAAATCTTGGGCTGCACCAAGGTCGATGATTTTTTGTGTTGCGGAAATTCCCAGAACAGTTTTTAGCTTTGAATAATCGTTGATTTTTGCCGCTTTGTAGCTGATTGTTGCCAACGGAAAGAAGGTGGAAAGGGTAGCGTCGACGCTATATTTTTTTTCGTCTTTTGTGTACTGAAGGCTTTTGATGTACGGATGTTTTTGAACGCTCCTATCGAAAAGGTTTTTTAATGTTTCACCGGTGGCTTGTTTTCCTACTATTTCGATTTGTTGTGATGGGCCTTGTCTATGCGCCATAGAGGCTTGTGATAATGAATAAATTGTTACCAGGGCGAATGAAATGTACTTTGTATTTTTCATAATTTGGCCTATGTTTAGGCGTTAATCGATCGCTTGGTCATTGACTATGAGTGTACACTTTCAGCGGTGTTTGTTCCAAGGTAGTTCTTTTAAGAGGATCGATTGATGGGAATATATTCATGGAAAGTTCTTCCAATTCCGGTTGCAGCAATTGCTCTAGCTCTGGGATTTGTTATGAAAAAAACTGCTTACAGGGAGGCAAAAGTGGTAAAGGCAAAAAAAGTTGATTTAAAAATTCCAGAGGACAGAGTTAAGAAAGTTGTTTTGGACAACGGTATGATAATTTTGCTCTTAAAGGACACTGCAACTCCCACAGTTCTAGTCCAGATTGCTTATGATGTGG
>JBHPCE010000043.1:0-4123 GCA_042576345.1 Candidatus Babelota bacterium
ATGCCACTAGCCAAGTTTATATCACGCGCCGGAGTGTGCTCCAGGCGCAAAGCTGTGGAAAAAGTTCGTAAAGATTTGGTTTTCATTAATGGCTATGTGTGCAGTAATCCGGCACAACATGTTTGTGAAACAGACGAAATTAGTTGTGGTGGAAAAACATTAAAATTGCCTGGTAAAAAACATTATATCTTGTTAAATAAGCCTTCTGGTTATTTGACGGCAGCTTCCAACGAATTTGGAAAAAAAACGGTTATGGAGCTTGTCAAAGGTGTTTGTAATGATCGGATTTACCCCGTTGGTAGGTTGGATTGCATGACAACAGGCCTTCTTCTTTTCACAAATGACGGAGATTTAACGCAGCGCCTAACTCATCCATCGTTCAATATTCCAAAAATCTATGAGGCCACGCTCAATAAACAATTTTCTCTAAGACACATGAAAATGCTCAGCAAGGGATTACAGTTGGATGACGGCCCAATACGTGTAGACAAAGCTTTTTACCCCGTTATGGACGAATTTAACAAGGTTTCGGTTGAAATTCACTCGGGTCGCTATCGCATTGTGAGGCGCATTTTTGAATGTCTTGGATACAAAGTAAAAGCTTTAGACAGAGTTGGCTACGCTGGATTTAAAAAAGATGATTTAAAAATTGGAGAATTTAGGGTGATGGATGGTGATTGTGTGAACACATTTAAAGAGTCATCATTTACGTCTACGTAGAGGCGATATTCTGGGAGGTAGACGCCAGGCGTTGTTGGTAAGTTGGAATCTGTGTCCAGGTGGGTAGTTGAGTTGTTTGGGCTTGTCTATTTTGCGACAAAAGGGGCATTTCCAACCGATAATTTTGTGAAATTCAGGGACCAGGTCTTCGTGAGAAGCTATTGGAAGAGCTGTTGAGGCTTGTTGTTCTGCACAAGTTCCACAAGTATGCACACAACATTCACAGCATACAACTATATATTTTCCGCATTTACCACGGCAAATTAGGCATTCCTCTTGTTCAATCTCTTTTAGGTTTTTACCTTTCTCTTGTAATTCTCTCTTGAATTTGATTAAAGCGAGATTTTCTTTTTGTTTTTCAAGCCATTCCTTTAAATTCTCGCTGTTAAGAGCTAAGTTTGCTAGAACTGAAGAAAGACCTGCTGCAAGGGATATTCTGGTTGCTAACAGAAGTATATTGGCAGCTCTGTTCAGTTTCATGTGAGGTGTTTTTTTTATTTTTGAGCGCCTGAGTTTTCTACGTATTCTTGCGGTTTTGCCCCTTGCGTTTTCGTTCAATTCTGTTTTTCCGAATATGGCTAATTTTATTAAGTCCAAAGAGCCGATTTCATAGTCGCTATCAGATTGTATTTTGTAATAAAGTACGCTTAGAAGGGCGATTGGGGCGACAATTGATGCCAGCAAGATTGAATCTTTGTTTTCATAGACACATTTAACTGGTTGATATAAAACAGACACACTGTGGTCTTTAGAATCTTTGCAGTTTAATTGTACGCAGCCTGTCAAAAGTAGTGATGTAAGAATAAATTTATTCAATTATTTTCCCGTTCTGCATTCTTTTTACCTGTTCAACTTGCTCAATTAGGATTATGACTGGATTTTGCCATTTGTCAAGTAGGAAAGTATTATTGAGTTAAGTTTTTTGTGTGAAAAATAACAATTCCAGCGAAAATAAGGCATCCTGAGAAAATCAAATTTGTTGTTATCGGTTCTCTAAAAAGGAAAAATGCACCGATTGAAACCAGTATTGGCACAGAAAAACTGCATAGAGAGACAAATGTTGCGCTGTGTTTTTTAAGGGCTTTTGTGTAAAAAGTGTAACCCAGAATATTTCCGCCTATAATCGCGTAAAGAAGGGCAAAAATAGGTGCTGATAAATTTCGAACGTTGTGAATTTGTACTTTTCCCATGAAAACTGCGAGTGAAAGAGCGGCGAGCCCCGAAATTGTCATGATAATGCCGTTAATTTCAATCGGCTGATATTTTTTTGTTCGGACAATTTTTTGTATTTTGAGCCAGCCGTAGCGACTCGCAAAAACCGCTGCAAGGCCTGCCAACTCTGGAAGCGAAAATATAGACCAAGTCTTTAGAGCCTCTTCAAGAGGTGTTGTGCTTGTTAAAAGCGCAAAAGTTCCGAGCATTCCGACTAAAATCCCAAATATTTTTTGTAGTGAAATTGTCTCGCTAAAAAGGATGTAGGCGTAAAATGCGGTTACAAACGGACCTGTACTGCTCAGAAGAACTGCTTTTGAAGCGGGCATGTATTTTATCGCATAGGCCTTCAGAAATGCTGGAAGTAGGGCGGTGAGTATAGAAACAAGAATCAGGGACGGCATATCGGATTTAATTTGTCTCCAGGTGTAATTTTTGAATTTTTTGATATTCATGGCAATGATCATAATGCCTGCTGGAAGGGCTCTTAATCCTACGAATAAAAGCGGTGAAAATGCTTTTAAAGCCAGTTTTTTTGCAAGAACAGCGCTTGATAAAAGTATGAATGCAGAAAAAATCGTAATCATTATTTTCCTAACTGGTATTTTAGGACGATTTAAAGTTTTTCAGTTAGTTCTTCCCACGCTTTCGTGTGTTTTTCCAAGTCACTCTCGAGTTTTTTGATTTTGTCTTGGCATAGGGAATACTCTTCTGTGTCGTAGGAGAGTGTTGAAAAATGCTCATATTCTTTTTCAATTTCTGCTTCAATCCGTTCTATTTTCAGTTCTCTTGCCAGTTTTTCTTGTTCCTTTGCCTTTTTTCTTGCCAGTTTTTCTTGTTCTCTTATATCTTTCCAATATTTAACAGCCTCTTTATGTTTTTTTTGTCTTATTTCTTTCTCCAATAGGCTTCTTTCCTTTTTTTCTCTATCTTTTCTTTTCTTTTCTGCTTTTAGCCTCTTTCTCTCTTTATCTTCTCTTATCTTCTTCGCCTTTTTCTCAGCAGGTGTTAGTTCGCTTCTTTTCATCCACTCCCTATAATCTTCTTTTTTCTTCTTTTTCTTCTTCTTTTTCTCATCTTTTTCTTTCTTCAATTTTGCCTTTAGATCACTCAACCGCTTTCTTTCAAATTCTAGTGCTTCGATAAGTTCTCTAAGGGGACCATCTGCCTTGATTTGCTCAAGCTCTTTTTCCGCAAGCTTTAATTTTTCTAGTATTTTTGTGGGTTTTTTGCCTTTTTCCTTTAATTTTTTAGCCTTTTCTCTTAAACTCTTAATTTCCTTTTGCATCTCTTTTATAGTTTTTGGCTTTCCAAATACCTTTTTTTCTTTAGGCCAATTCTTTTTCATGATCTTTTTCAAGGCTTTCTCGGATAAATCACAACAAGCTTCTAGGACCACACCCGGCACTTTTATCTGTTTTAGACTAAGCTTTCCATTTAGCAATGCATTACGCATTTCTTCATCACAAATTAAACGAGATACACCATCGATCTCTATAACCCGACCAAGAACATCAAAATAGACTTCGGTAGTAACCTTAGGAAATAAAAGATCTTCAACCTGATATGCATTAAGGGATTCCCATCTAATATACTGACGTTTTTTGTAGTAAGGCCTGAGATACATTATTCCATCTATATTTTCTTCCACAAAAGAATATTTAACTTTTCTTCTTCCTCCCTCAGCAGAAAACAATAGTCTAATACTATCCTTTTCTCGATCTAGTCTAAAATCATGCCAATAATCTCTAAAACGCTTCCAAGCTTCTTTAGCAGCAGAATCATCTTTTGATTTTCCTTTTGATTTTCCTTTCTTCTTTGATAGTTTCTCCCAGGCTTGAAATTTATCATGTAACTCTTGCATCTCCCAAGCGTGGTACGCAGAATAGTTATACGCACTAACCGACGGATAACTAGAGCCCCCCGGACGAGCCGGACTATAACTAATACCAGTGTAATAATAATTCGAAATCAAAAGAGGAGGCTTACACAAACAACAAGCGACACCAAACAAAACAAGACACAATTTCCTTCTCATCTACTCATCTCCAAAAAACAACACATTTTCTAAATACCTGTTCATCGTGACAAAAAAAAATCAAACAGTTCAATAAAGGAAAAAGGTCACAGATCAAGTTATGAATTTTTAATAAAAAAAATAGCGGCCGGGAGAAATCCCAGCCGCCACAAC
>JBHPCE010000044.1:0-3694 GCA_042576345.1 Candidatus Babelota bacterium
ATTTTTCAAAAAGTTTTGGTTGTAGGCAAGTTTTTCTTTTGAAAAACAATTTTTCAGATATACTTACGATGTGGTAAGAGGTCGGTATGGTTTGGTTTTTTGCCATGTATGTTGTTGTTTTTTAAAAAAGAGTTTGTTGTACACGTGTTTTAGTTTTGTGAGGTATTTCATGGAAAAATTGAACCAATTGTCCGAGCAAGTAGACTTTTTGATTGATATGCACGAAAAGTCTTTGGAGGAGTGCAATCATGGATTTGAAGAATTGATTAAATTTTTGGAATCCAATTCCAGGAAATCGGAAGAAGCCGAGTGCGGGATCGATGCTGTCAAAGAGTTTTTGGCCAATAAAATTGATGTCATGATGGAAGATTTTGAGCAAGATATTGAGGGCCTTAAAGAACATGGCGAGATGATTCACAAGGCTATAAGTCTTCCAGATGGCGAACAAAAAGATGAAATTGTAAAGATGCTTTTGGAGCCCCTTGGTGAATTGGTTGAAACAGAAAAATTCAAAAAGCAAGTTTTGGAAGACTCAGAATTTAGTAAAAAAGAATTCGAAAGAATGCTCTCTGATATCCAAAGTGCTGTAGAAGAAGGCGGCATAGAGGAGCTAGAGGCTCTTTTTGAAGCAATGGACGAAGAACGATCAGAATATGAGCATGGCGATGAAGAAGACGAAGATGAAGAAGGATGTTGTTCTGGATGCTGCTCCTCGTGTTCACTTGACGATGGTTGTGAAGAAATGGCAGATGCTTTAAAAGAAATGTCTGAGCCGTACACAATTTCCAAAGATGGAGAGAAAGTAGATACGGACAAAAAAAAGTAAGGAGAACGAAGGTCTATGACCAAGAAAATAGAAAAAGTTTCGATTGAGCCTGGATGTATCTCTTGCGGTACATGCGCTGCCATGTGTCCGGAGGTTTTTGAGATGGACGGTCTGTCTTCTGTCAAAGATGGAGCGAATTTTGAAAAATATGCGGAGAAAATTGTTGAGGCGACCGAGATTTGTCCTGTGGGCGTGATTCGGCTGAACGAAAAGTGAAGATCTTTGTATGCATTGCAATAATGACATCTGTGTTTACAATAAAATTGTTCGTTTTTAGTTTGATTCCTTTGTGTATGCATGCGATATGATGGAAAAAAGATAATTCAGACGTCGATAAAGAAAAACAGATATTCAAATCTATAAAATTTGAGTTTTTAGAAAAAGAGGGTGGTGTTGGCCTAAGCACGCTTCTCAAGCGTTCCGCCCGTCTTTTTTTTGATGATTCCGCTCTTTTGCAAGGCAGCAGAGGCATTTCTTACGGAGAGCTTTATTTCAGGGCAGTTCAGCTCAGTATGGCTTTGAAGGCCCGTGGTCTTAAGCCAAGAAGCAAAGTGATGCTTTTCTGCGAAAATTCCATAGAGTTTTACATTTTTTATTTTGCAGCGCTTCAGTGTGGAGCAATTTTGGCTCCTGTGAACACTTTTTTTGGCAAAGGCGAATTGATCCACATCATAAATGATTGTAAGCCAGAGATGATTTTATGCTCATCTAGGCTTGAAAAAATGTTTAGGAGTGGTGACGAGTGGGCTGAGTGCAAATCTTTTCCAGATTTGATTTGTGACAAGTCGATCGACTGGAATACCTCGGTTCCTAGAAATTTTGAATCTTTTACAGAGTTTGAACCTATTTCGCTCAAAATGGATGAAACTGCTTTAATTTTGTACACATCTGGGACAACAGGAAAGCCAAAGGGTGTTATGCTTTCATCTCGTAACGCCATTACAAATTCTGCTCAGGTTTCTTCCAGACTTTCTTGGCTTGTTGGTACAAAAGAACGGTTTTTTGCGGTTTTGCCGCTGTTTCATATTTTCGCCCAAAATGCATGTATCTGGACGCCGCTTTTGAATGGTGGATGTGTTGTTGTTGTTCCAAAAATTGATCGTGGCGAGATTCGGGAAGGTTTAAAGCATAAGCCAACGATATTTTTGGGATTTCCCGCGCTGTATGGGCTTTTGTGCCTTATGCGCAATGCAAAGTTAGATTCCGTAAAGATTTTTGTTTCTGGTGCCGATGCACTTTCTGATAAAATTCGAGCTGCGTTTGCGATGATTTATGGCAGAGGAATTTATTCTGGATATGGGCTTACAGAGACGGCTCCTGCAATTGCTGTCAGCATTGGTGATGCGTTCAAAAAAACCGAGGCTGTTGGTCCACTTTTATGTGGCATCGAATGCGAAGTTAGAGATGATGACGGAAATGTTGTAAAACAAGGCTCTGTAGGCACTCTTTGGGTGCATGGCGACAACGTGATGCTTGGATATTACGGCGCGGAAGAGCATACGGCTTTAACGATAAAAGATGGCTGGCTCAACACTGGAGACTTGGTTTCTGTTGATGGTGATGGAGTTATTTCAATTTGTGGACGAGCTAAAGATTTGATCATTCACAAGGGTCTTAATATTTATCCGCAAGAAATCGAAAATGTTCTTCTTTCTCATCCTCTTGTATTCAGGGTTGCTGTTGTGGGAGAAAAGGACGATGTGCATGGGCAAAGGCCTGTGGCGTTTGTTGTTTTGAAGGAAAAAACCAGCAAGGTGGGGCGAGCTTTAAAACGTTTTTGTTTAAGTCGTTTGGCGGCGTATAAGGTTCCCAGAGAAATTTGCTGCGTGGATGAACTCCCGCTTGGGGCAACAGGTAAGGTGGATAAAAAGCTCCTTGTGCGTCGCCGATCGGCTTTGTGAGCGCGGTGGCTAGAACAATAAAAGAGGAGCCAAAAAATGACTGAGCTTGTTATAGATTTAACTTTGTTTACGGGAACTTTGGCACTTGCGGCATATTTTGCTTTTTTAGAAACATCTTTTACAGGACTTCGGCTTTATCAGGTCAAAGAACTGCAGCAGCAAGTTGTCGGCTACAAGCATTTTTTTGCAACGTGGAAAAGTGCTCCCCAAAGGATTCTGACGGCCATTTTGGTCGCTAACAATTTTTTCAGCATTTTGTGTTCTGTTCTCATTGCACGGGCAATGGAAGAGAGCTTGGGTGAGTGGGGCGTTGCAGTCGGTGTTGCGGTGGCAACAGTTCTTATTTTGCTTTTCGGAGACATTGTTCCAAAAACGTTTGCAAAAACTCATCACGGGCCTCTTTTTAGAGGCTCATTGTGGCTTTTGAATGGAATCATTCATGCGCTGTCTCCCATTGTCAGTCTTCTTTTGTGGGCTGCAAAGATGGTGTTAAGCCTTTTGGGAGTGGAAAATTTTGGGAAAAGCGCTGTCGGCGATGTTTCTGAAAAAGAAATTGAGTTTTTAATTGGATATGGTGATGAAAAGGGCTTTATAGAAACGGAAAAGAGTGAGCTCTTGCAAAATGTTTTTGGTCTTGGCGAGACAATTGTTCAAGAAATTATGGTGCCGTGGACCGACGTTGTGCGTTTTGAAGTGGAAAAATCCATTGACGATGCAAAACAGCTGCTTGTGAAACACCGCTATTCCAGGCTTCCAGTGTACAAAGACAAAGAAGACAACATCGTTGGAATGGTTTATCACAAGGACATTTTTGCTGTGGCATCCGATGACAAAAAAAAGGTTGCCGACCTTGTGCGTCCCGTCATGTTCATTCCCGAGACCAAAAAAGCCAACCAGCTTTTAAAAGAGTTTTTAAAAAAACGTATGCATCTTTCTGTTGTGGTCGACGAGCACGGCTCTGTGGCCG
>JBHPCE010000045.1:0-3591 GCA_042576345.1 Candidatus Babelota bacterium
AAGGTGGTTTAGGGTGGGAGTTTTGAGATTTAAGTTATAGTGGTCGGATTCAGTTGGTAAGAGTGTTTTTTGGCAAGTAAATGACTAGATCCCAGATTGAGTCTGGGATGACATTAGAGAAGAATTTGGAGCATTCTATCAGTTCTTTGCCATAAGCGGAGAGACACAATGAAATTTTCTGAAGTTGCAGAGGCTCTTGAATCTTTGGATGTGACAACCTCTAGGCTGAAAATTACTTCAGGGCTTGCCGAAATTTTTAAAAAAGCCACGCCTGCTGATACGAAATGCCTTTCTTACCTTCTTTTGGGAGATTTGCGCGCAAAGTACGAAAGCTTGGTGTTCAACGTTGCCGAAAAAAATATGGTCTCTGCCTTTGCGGGGCATCTGAGCGAGGGACGAGAAGAAATTTGTGGCCAGATGTCGCTTCTTGGCGGTGAAAAAAAACAAAAATGTTCTTCGGCCGGTGCTAAAGAATTTAAAGATCTAGTCAAAAAAACAGGAGACGTTGGTCTTGCCGTGCAAGAGCTGCACACAAGCACTTCAAAGGGTTTAAACGTAAAGCAGGTCTACGATGCGCTCGAAAAAATTGCCTTGGTGGAGGGTGCGGGTGCTGTTGAAAAAAAAGCAAATCTTTTAATTGAGTTGATTTGTGCTCTGGATGCGGTTTCTTCAAAATATGTCATCAGAATCATTTTAGGAAAGCTTCGCCTTGGTTTTTCCGAAATGACGCTTTTGGACGCGCTTTCGTGGATGAAAAAGGGCGACAAATCATTGCGGCCAAGGCTAGAAGACGCGTACAACGTTTCTGCCGACATAGGTTTGATTGCAAAAACTCTCAAAGATGGTGGAATTCTGGCGATTGAAAAGATGCATGCAAAGCCTGGTATGCCAATTCGCCCTGCAGCAGCAGAAAGATTGGCCGATGCAGACGCAATTTTGAAAAAAATGGGACCGTGTGTTGCTCAGCCAAAGCTTGATGGAATGCGGCTTCAGGTACACAAATTTAGCGAAGGTGGCAAAAATATCGTCAAATTTTTCTCGCGTAACATGCAAGACGTTACACATATGTTTCCAGAGCTCTCAAAGGCTGCTGAAAGAATTTCTACAAAAAGTTTTATTGCCGAGGGTGAAGCGATTGCGGTCGATGCCAAAACAGGCAAGTTTTTGCCTTTCCAGCAGACGGCCAAGCGTAGGCGCAAAGAAAACATTGCAGAAACTTCGGCCTCAATCCCCATGAAGCTTTTTATTTTTGATCTTCTTTTGGCTGGTCGAACGCTGATTTTGGAAAAGTCCCACGAAAAGAGGCGCGAAGAACTTGCATTGCTCTTTGGAAAGGGTGCTTTTGATAAACGAAAATCTGTTCAGCTGATCGAAGAAGAAAGCTTTGAAAATGCGGAAGGCTTAGAAAAATATTTTAAAGAATGCATAAAAAGCGGTTTGGAAGGAATTATCGCAAAGCGACTTGATGCGCCCTACAAAGCCGGAAAAAGAAATTTTAACTGGGTCAAGCTCAAAAGGTTGGAGACCGGAAGCTTGGAAGATACCATCGACTGCGTGGTTTTGGGATATTATCGAGGCCGAGGAAAGCGAGCAAAATTTGGCATAGGAGCGCTTTTGGTTGGAATTTTTAACACAAAAAAATCGAGATTCGAGTCTGTTGCTAAGATTGGCACTGGATTGACCAACTCTGAGTGGAAAGAATATAAGCGAGAATGCGACAAAATTGCCGTAGACGACATGCCAGGCAATGTTAACGTGCTGGCAGACAGTTTAAAGCCAGATGTGTGGATAGAGCCCAAAATTGTGTGTCTTGTGCGAGCAGATGAGATTTCAAAATCTCCGGTTCACTCCGCTGGTGCAGAAAAAGGCAAGCAAGGCCTGGCGCTACGCTTTCCAAGAATTATGGGAAAAAGAGAAGACAAATCGCCAAACGAGGCAACGACGTTAAAAGAATTGGAGAGTTTAAGGGAGATTCAGGAGAAAAAGGGGAAATGAAAAAAAAGAGCTGCGGGAAAAACCCACAGCTCTCCTCATTATTGTGCCTTTTAGCCAAGTTTGATTGTTCATTGTTTGGTGAAAGATTCTATCGCATCGGTAGTATCATTGAAGACTACTTCGTATTTTTCTTTGTCAAATTCAAAGAACATTTTGGTGCCTTCAAGTGTTGTTTTACCAGCATACGAATAGAAATTTGTCTGTAGTTTTGCAAATTGATCTATTGCGGTTTGTGGTTTTATCACATCACCAGAATAAGCTTGACTTGCCATGAACATTGACATTAGAGCAATAATAATTTTTTTCATTTTAATCCTTTATTTTTAAACACACTAAAATTACTTTTTTTCACACGCCTCCAGTTTCTCCTGTCATTATCTATAAAAACCCTTTCATTTCGTATAAAAAGCGAGATTTGACCAGGTGTCGACGCATTGTCGACTTTTATATAGTATCGCCAATCTGAAAGAATGCAAGTTTTTTTTTATCTTTTTTTGTCCGAGACAACTTTTCCGTCTTCAATTTCAACAATTCTGGGTGCGACTTTTGCCACTTTTGGGTCGTGAGTGACGATGATTACGGTTGTTTTTTGTTTAGCGTTGATGTTTTTGAAAAGTTCTATAATTTCTTTTCCGGTTTCTGAGTCCAGATTTCCTGTGGGCTCATCTGCAAACAAAATTGCTGGGTTGTTGGAAAGAGCTCGTGCTATGGCCACCCTTTGCTGTTGGCCGCCAGAAAGTTGATATGGAAAGTGCGTGGCCCAGTCTTTTAGACCCACTATGTCCAGCTGTGAGAGGGCCTCTTGTTTGGCTTGTTTTTCTTTAACTCCAGCATAAAGTTTTGGCAGTGCAACATTTTCCAGAGCGGTGATGCTGGTCAGAAGGTTGAATTTTTGGAAAACAAATCCAATTTTTTTGTTTCGCACCATGGCGCGTTCATCAGAAGTCATGTTGCCAACATTCTGGCCGTCCAGGAGCACCGTTCCGCTTGTGGGGGTGTCTAGGCACCCCAAAATTGTCATGAGAGTTGATTTGCCCGAGCCGGAGGCTCCAACAATGGCGAGCATTTCCCCTTTTTGAACAGTTATGGAAATGCCCTTGAGAACGTTTAAAGTTGTTTCTCCAAGCTCGAAATCTTTTACAATGTCTTTTGTCTCGATTGTGGCCATTTTTTTTGTTCCTTTGGCTTAAGGCTTTATTATCATTCAAGTAATTTATATCAAAAAACTGACGTTGCGTTTTAAAATTTACCAATGTTATCGTTTCAATTAAGTGTTATGCGCTGTCATTTTGAAGGATATTTAGATGTCCAAGATTTTTTATACATTTTTTTTATTGTTTTTGTCTCCGTCGGCCTTCTGCAACGATGTTTTGGGAGAAGTCAGAGAATTGAAAGTGACAATGATGTCCAAGATTGAGAGCGAAAAAACGCGTGCACACAAACTTTTGGCAAGCCTTTCGGCTTCAAATTTAAAAGTACAGGAGCTTGAAAAAAATGCAGATGTTTTGAGAAGTGAAGTGGATAAAGTTGAATAAAAAATATCATTAAAAATTAACTTTTTTTTCGGTGTCTTTGTTCTTTTGGCATCCTTTGTCA
>JBHPCE010000046.1:0-3437 GCA_042576345.1 Candidatus Babelota bacterium
ATCAAAAGAAGAATTTTATAAGGTTATATCAAACCCAGATTATAGCAAAAGATATCCCGAGCAAGTTGTTGAACTATTAAAAAATTATGGTTGCAAGAATAAAATGCTTGTACCTTCATGCAAAGTCGGAAAAATGTTTAAAGAAACAAGAAGTCTTATCACTGAAAAAATTAACTTGAACAACAGGGAAAAACGGGCCTTCAGAAGTTTCTTCGGAACAAAACCCTCCTAAAACTAAAAAGTTTTCAATATGGCATCTACGCAAAACACAAAATGCCCCCAAAGCAGGCCAATAAGCTTGAAATTATAGTAGCATCCTTACAACTACATTTTTCGCTGTAAAGGATATTGTAATTGGCAAGAAGTTCTTTTTCGCGATGTACTATAAAATTTTGAAAACAAAATCGACATTTAACAAAATTGCCTTTCCAGTGGCTCGGAAAAAGTTTTTTATGGTCTTCAATGTGTTTTTTAAGTCTATCCAAAAAAAATCTCCTTTCATTTCCAGCGCGCCTCAGAAGTACTTCTACAAATGTTATGTCTGTGGGGTGCACAACGTCTAATCCGTAATTAATTTGGCAGTCCTGTGATATAAGCTCTGTTTTCATATCAATATCTGTGGAGTACAGATTGAAGCTGAAAAGAATTATTTGAAGGGTAAATAGAGTACCTGCGATCATATTTGGTTCCTTTTCTCCTTAAAAATAAGATCTCTCCAGGAAAAATACCTGGAGAGACAAATGAATATCAACCAAAAAATAATATGAAAACCAATTACCTTTTGACGAACTGAAAGCTACGTCTGGCGCCACGTTGACCATATTTTTTACGTTCTACAACGCGAGCGTCTACAGTCAGAAGGCCGTTTTGCCTGAGCATGGAGCGAAGTTTTTCGTCAGATGCCAGAAGAGCCCTGGAAATACCCAGTTTTATAGCATCAGCTTGACCTGTTATGCCGCCACCACAAACGTTTACTTGAACGTTAAATTTTTTGTCCAAGCCAACAGCTTTGAAAGGAGCTTCTACGGCTTTTCTTGCAGCTTCTGTTGTGAAATATTGCTCGTAATCTTTGCCGTTGATTTCAATTTTACCGTTTCCGGTTTTCAGCCATACGCGTGAAACTGAACTTTTACGGCGTCCTACGCCATGAAAATTATTTGAAGAACTTTTTGTTGCCATGCAAATTTATCCTCTTTAACCACCAAAACAACTGTCTGCATTATACCAGCAGATTTTACACATAACAAATTTTTTTCGAGTGGAGCCGGTGGTCGGATTTGAACCGACGACCTACTGATTACGAATCAATTGCTCTACCCCTGAGCTACACCGGCCATTATCACTGCACTTCAATAGCCTCTTGGCATGCGATACAACGGGCAGAGTATGGAGAACACTCAAGACGTTTGTCAGAAATATGTTCACCGCAATCAATGCATATGCCGTATTCGCCACGGTCTATACGCGCAAGGGCCTCGTCTATCCGCTTGATCTCTTCTATTTCGCTTATTTGGAGGGAATTTTCTAACTTCTCTATTGAGATTGTCAAAGCCTCGTCACCAATGTCCTTGACTTGCTTGTCATCAATTTCCTCTTCGGAATGAACCGCTACTTGCTCAGTTATTTCCTCGCGTTTTTTGAGTAAACTTTTTTTTACTTTTTCGAGGAATGCGCGTCTTTGTTTCACAACCGTCCCTTCCTTTTCGAGCCTGCTCGAAAAACAATCTTAGAATAGCAGTACATTGGGCTTCTTTCAAGCCTCCTTTGACCACTAATCCCTTACAGTAAATATGTCCCACACTTTCAACCTCTTCGGAAGAACCGAATAAAGGCGATTTTGCTCCGTAATAAACCATTTTTATACGAGATAATCCTATGAGGCCAAAACACATTAGGCAGGGCTCAAGAGTAACATAAAGAGTACAATCTTCCAGCCTCCATCCGACAATTTTTTCGCATACATCTTTTATTGCATTTATTTCGGCGTGCCCAGTTTGGCATCCGAGTCTTTCAACATTGTTGTTTCCCCTGCCAATAATATTACCATCTTTGTCGGTGATAACTGCGCCTATGGGGACTTCACCGCAATCAAAGGCCTTTTTGGCCTCTTTTAGCGCTTCATCCATATATTTTTCGTGATCAATTTGTCTGTTTTTTTTCACCAGTTGGCCTTTTTAGTGTGCAGCTCCTCTTTCAGATGGTACAAAATAGTATTTTATAAAAATTGATAAATTTCAATACCAATGTTTTAGGAATTTTAATAAATATTACATAGAAACATAGCTAAGACGTCGTGATCTTTCCCAAGCTCGCAAAAAATCGTCTATCAAATACGATGTCTTAGTTCTGCTGTTGGGTTTAAATGCAGGATCTACACACAGGACTCTTTTGTGCTTTTGATTCCACCCTGCGACAACCACAAAATGCCCGTTTTTGTAGGGCAGGGCACCTCCTTTTATCGGTCCCCGTATGCTGACCACAACAGGTTGTTTTTGTTCAAGTTGCTTGTATATTTCTTCAAAACCATTTAGGCGTTCCACTTTCATGTGGATTCCCGGTTTGAGGCGTGTGTATGCTGCAGCAATATTTAAGGGCCAGCTACCGTAAATATCCAAGCTTTGGTCGTGGCAAAGTTCTGACAAACTTTGTGTTTCCAGGGAAAGATTTTTGTTGCAGGTTCCATTGGCTCGAAATCCGTTTAAATATTGTATTGCTACAGAAAGAGATGTTGGAGCGCAAAGATCTGGCGTGCGATCGTGATTTAATAACATCTGCGATTGTGCTTGCAGACCGTCGATTCGAGTTGTAGGAAAATCAAAATTTGGTTTTTCTCTCTTAAACCTTCCTTCATGTGAGATGCAGCAGAACAGAGCGTCTAAATCCTTTAAGTCGTGATTTGGAGATGATGATCTGACATGAATTCGAAATCCTGTTGCTACAAATTTTCCCGGAACTTCGGCCCTGACGTGCTTGGTGTGCAGCCTGGGGCTTTTAAGTCTTGAATAGGTTAGGCGCGTATTTTTACCCCATACAAAAATTCTTTTCCATCCAGTCCATTCGCCCTTCACTAAGCAGCTAATAGAGAATATTAGATTAACGTTTTTGGGGATTTGGGCATTCCAAGAGAGTATAATTTCTTTAAATGGAATAGTCCCCTTTTCAACCCATACATAAGATTTTTTTTTATGAGCTTCTTCTTTGATGAATTTTGAGTAAGTTTTTGCGTATGGCAACTTTGGTAGCAGAGGATTTGGTAAAAATATGAATCCAATGATGAAAAATAAAGCTTTGATGTATCTACAAGACTCGTTACTTACCAACGCAAAAGTTTTTGAAAATGTTTTCAATGACGTTCCGCTCAAGTTTTTTACCCGTCAAACCATACATATTGCCGATGATTTTTTTTAATTCGCATACCAGTAACTCAGGCTCTATGC
>JBHPCE010000047.1:0-3255 GCA_042576345.1 Candidatus Babelota bacterium
AAACAGTAACGCGATTGTGTCTCACTCGGGACACTTAGTAAATTTGGACGCACGTTTGGTAGAAACTACAGATGCTGTGTATGCCAACAGTTGGGCCATTCAAGCACTGGATGATCGACTTGATGTTGTCGAACCCGATGTGATTGAAAACAGCAATGCGATTGTGTCTCATTCTGGGCACCTGGTAAATCTCGATGAGCGTTTGGTTGCAACAACCGATTCGGTGTATGCCAACAGCTGGGCGATTGCAAATTTAGACAAGAGGGTTACAGAAAATAGCGATGCAATTCAAGCCAATAGCTCTCTTCTTATGTCTCTTTATGAATCAATGCATTTTGCGCCAACGGATATTGGTGCAGGTGTGGCTGGCCTTACCATCGATCACAGCAATGGTGCACTTTATTCTGCTGTATGGAGGCCTCAGGGTGGTGTTCTTGCTGTTGGTGGCGCAGCAGATCTTTCTAGCGAAGAAGTGGCGGCGTATACCTTTGATTCTTTTGCACAAACACTTACAAAGCTTCCTTCTAGCGGAATTACACATGGTAACACGGTTTATTCAATCGACTGGCATCCAGATGGAACATATCTTGCGCTTGGTGGTGTTGTTGGAAATCCTGATGCGTACGAAGTTAAAGTTTATTCATTCAACGGAAGCGCATTCACTTTGCTAACAAACGGAAAAGCGGTTCATGGTGCTTGGGTTTATTCTGTTGCATGGAGCCCTGACGGAAATTACCTGGCTGTTGGTGGTGATGATGGTACAGGAAATTATGATGTGCGAGTTTATGATTTTACTCCCGGTACTCAGACAATTGCTGTAAAAACTGGTTGCAACAAAGATCACGGTGGAATTGTAAGGGAAATTCGTTGGCACCCGACAGGCAATTTCTTGGCGGTTGGCGGTACGAGTGGCATAGGAAGTTATACCGTTCGTGTTTACTCTTTTGATGGAACAAATTTAACGGAACTTTCTGGATGCAACAAAGATCACGGTGCAACGGTTTATGGAATCGACTGGACGGACGACGGAAACACCTTGGCTGTTGTCGGGGGGCTTGGTACAGACAGTCTTTACGGCAGGCTTTACACTTTTAACGGTTCGACAACTTTGACGGCTAGAACGGGTGATATGCCATCGCATGGCGATGATTTGTACTCATGTAGATTTAACGATGCAGGTGAAAGACTTTTGGTTGGTGGTGAGTCTGGAACAGGTGGTTACGACATGAGGCTTTATGGTATCGAGGCTGCTCAAATCACCGAATATTCAGATGCAAGAACTGAATTTGGTAATGCGGTTTACAGCGCAGAATGGCATCCAGATGAGTTTTGGGTTTCTGCTAACGGAAGAACTCCAGATGAGGCAAAAGTTTATCCAATAATTTATGGATCATTGGTTGAGGCAAACAGTGACGCCATTGTTCGTCTGGACGGCTTGCAGGCAGAAGACAGAACACTTCTCTGGGCAACAAGTGATGCTGCACATGCGAACAGCTGGGGAGTAGAAAGTCTTGATGGAAGAATGACTGTTGCAGAAGCGAGGTTAGATACTCACGACATTGCAATTTCAGATCTTGATACAAGGTTGGTTGCGGTAACAGATGCTGTCACAGCGCACAGCGCGGCAATCACTGCGCATTCAGGCCATCTGGTAAATCTCGATGAGCGTTTGGTTGCAACAACAGATGCTGTTTATGCAAACAGCTGGGCAATCCAGGCTCTTGATGACAGAACTGATTTAGTTGAACCACTTTTGTATGCCAACAGCAACGCCATAGTTTCTCACTCCGGTCACCTAGTAAATCTTGACGAAAGATTGGTTGAAGCAACGGATGCTATCAACGCAAACAGCTGGGCTCTATCTTCGCACGAGTTGCGGCTAGATGTTGTCGAACCGATTGTTTGGGCTAGCAGCAATGCTGTTGTTTCTCATTCTGGACACTTGGTGAACCTTGACGAGCGTTTGGTTGCAACAACAGATGCTGTTTATGCAAACAGTTGGGCCATAGCTGATTTGGACAAAAGAGTTACAGAAAATAGTGATGCGATATATGCAAACAGTTGGGCAATTGTTTCTAGTGATGTTGTTCTTGCCTCTGAAAACTCATGGAGCATTTTGCACATAACAGAAAATGTTGCTGCCAACAGCAATGCGATTTTGCATAACAGTTGGTCGATTTCCACGCTTGATCATGGACCGGCAGACATCTGGCTTTCTGACGGACTGACAACCTTGACTTATGATGTTGTTCTTTCGTCTTCGCACAGACTTCATGCTTTAGGCTTTGGCGCAGAAAGCGACAATATTTGTGACGGTGAAGGGCGCAAGATATCTCTTAGGTTTGATGGGACAAATCCGTTGATTTTTGTCGACGCTGGTGTGACTGTTACTTTCAAAAACCTAATTGTTGAAGGTTTTTCAGATGGTGCGATTGATTTGGCAGACGATGAGTCCTCATTGGTGTTCGGTGATGGTGCCTATGTGACAATAAATGATGTTCAAACTTTGAGTAGGACCTGGACGTTCAGCGGTGAGACCGTTTTGGAAGGATATGGAAATGAGCTCGATTTGGGAGAAGGTGGAATTACGGTAAACTCTTGGTCTTCACTACTGTTAAAGAGTATAAAACTCGATGGTGTAGCTGACACAAATGTTTTGTGCCTAGATCAGAATGCCACGATTTCATTCAGAGATGTTGTATGGACGCAGACCAATAATTACAACTTTATGCGCGGGGCAATGGATGTTTTGACAGAGCTTGATTTAACCGGTACCGCATCTTGGTATTTTTATTACTCCAGCACAGAGACAAGTACTGTTCATGCAAATGCCGTAATGAAGGTTGGTAGGGATATGACCTTCAGTTATTCTCCAGATTCCATAGGTCAGGAAATGTTCAGGATGGCCAACAGCACAGCCATAATTTACTTAGATAACGCAACACTTCATTCAACCACAACGGGAATAAGACTATTTAACGGAAGAATCGTTGTTGAAGGTATTTCGAATTTGGTCAGTGACGCTTCTGTTCTCAGTGAGGCTATGTGTTTTGGAGACGACATTGATGAAGCAAAAGATTTAACGTTCGACATTTTGCCTGGAAGTAAGCTTGTTCTTGAGCGTGGAATTGTAAGAGATGACAATATTTTTGACTCAACGCCATAGGAGTTAGGAGTTATGGAAAATAAAATTTTTGTGTTCACATTTTTTGTGTCGATAAGCTTAATGGCAGATGTAAAAAATGATGAGCTGCT
>JBHPCE010000048.1:0-3233 GCA_042576345.1 Candidatus Babelota bacterium
ATTCAAGAGAGCCAGAAAGCCACTTCCCATAGGCAAGGAGCTGACGCAAAAAACTCTGGTGCTCAAATTTAGCAGCACAAAGGCTGCGAGCGGCGCGTACGATATCATAAGAAATAAATATCCGGAGTTTGGATGTAAGCGCAAGGAAGATTTTTTAACCATTGTGCTTTCTACAGGGGAAGAGTCGCGCATACGCGCCAGCGCCGTTGAGCAAGCGGTTCATGTTCTTAGAACAAGGCTCGATACCGTTAATGTTCGTGGCTTGGCTGTGCACAGGCACGGTGATTCCAACGTTGTTGTGCAGTTGCCTGGCGTGGACGATGTTGATGATATAAAATCAACAATAATGCGTGCAGCGCGTTTAGAGTTCAAAATTGTTGAAAAACAGGGTTACAAAGACTCTTTGCTAGACGCTTATGACGGCGTTTTTCCGCCGGACAAAATGCTTGTGCCGCACAAAGGTGCAGATGACGATGAAGGAATTTGGTACGTTGTTTCGGTTTTCCCAGATATGGTTGGAAACCGCATAACGGATGCTCGTCTTGGGTACGACCAAACCGGTCGCCCTGCGGTGAATTTTACGTTGGACAGTGAGGGGGGAAGAGAGTTTCGCGATTTAACGCGCAGGAACATCGGACGCAGCATGGCGATTATCATGGATGAACATGTTATTTCTGCTGCCGGTATTCACGAAGAAATTGCAAGCCGAGGGGCAAATATCACAGGGATGCGGCAGGAAGAGGCCGTAAAAATTGCATCGCTTCTACGGTCTGGAGCGCTTCCGGCACCGTTAAAGCTTGAACAAGAAAGCCGTGTTGGAGCATCTCTTGGAACTGATTCTGTTCGTCAGGGTTTAATTTCATGCCTTGTCGCTCTTGCGCTTCTTTTTGTTTTCAGCTTGATTTATTACAGAACAGCCGGTTTCCTGGCCTTTATCGCTTTGATTTACAACCTTTTCGTGCTTCTTTTGGCGCTTTCGTATTTCAAAGCCACATTGACGCTTCCTGGTATTGCGGGCATGGTTTTGACGGTGGGCATGGCCATTGACGCTTCAATTTTGATTTACGAGAGAATTCGAGAAGAACTTCTGGCCGGTTCTCCGTTTAGAAAGGCCGTTCATGAAGGCTTTAACGGAGCAATGAAGGTTATTTTGGATTCCAACATTACAACGTTTATTTCTGGCATTGTACTTTTTTGGCTTGGAGGGCCTGCAATCAGAGGGTTTGCAGTCACGCTTATGGTTGGTGTAATATCAACAGTGATTGCTGGCGTGTATTTTTTAAAGGCTTTGTTTGACTTTGTTACAGACACTCTTGAAATAAGAAAAGTTGGAATTTAAGAGAAATTGTCTGGCGGCGTAGCTCAGCTGGTTAGAGCGACGGAATCATAATCCGTAGGTCCGGGGTTCGAGTCCCTGCGCCGCTACCAAGAAAATATGCCCTCGGGTCTTTAGGCTCGAGGGATTTTTTGTTTTGAGGAGAAATGTTCTTATGCTAGAAGATTTATTAGCCTTATGGCCTCAAGGAATTTTAATCGCCCTGGCTGCGTATTTTGTCGGTTCCGTTCCCACAGGATATTGGTTTGCAAAGTGGTTTTACGGCATTGATGTTACAAAAAATGGCTCGGGAAACATTGGAGCTACCAACGTTGCAAGGCTGACAGGTAAAAAATGGCATTTTGCACTCATTTTGTTTTTGGACGCAGCCAAAGCAGCTGTGACGGTTTTTTTTGCTGGATATCTTAAGTTTGACGGTGTTTGGGCGCCTTGGACAGCTGTGTTGGCCTCAACTTTTCTCTTGCTCGGAAACGGCTTTTCGCCGTTTTTATTTTTTCGTGGCGGAAAAAGTGTGGCAACGCTGCTTGGAATTTGTACAGTTTTGCTTCCAGTGAGCGTTACAGTGTTGTTTATCGTTTTTATGGCTCTTTTTATGGCTCTTTTTCGAAAAGTGGCTGCAGCGTCAGTTTTTGTAACAGGCCTTCTGCCAGTTTTTTACTTTTTGCTGCAACCAAATTTTGATCCACGGATTTTCGGCTTTTTGATCTTTTCAGCGATGTGGATCGCCTGGAGGCATAGAAGCAATTTCTAATCAATCGTCGTCGTCATCGTCAGTATCTGTTTCGCCATCGCCATCGTCGTCGTCATCGTCGTCGTCGTCGTCGTCGTCATCGTCATCGTCATCGTCATCGTCGTCATCGTCATCGTCATCGTCGTCGGAAGAGTTGTCATTGTCGTCGTTTTTGTCGTCTTGCTTTTGCCTAGTTCTGATTGGAGTAGTGCTTGCTTCCAGGTCGTCCTTAGAGCGTTTCATTGAAGGTGATGGTAGCACACTTAGACTTTGTGAGTTGCCACTAAAACTATGCCTACGGCACTTTTTGTGGTGCTGTGTAAAATCTCCTTTTGTTTGTCGTATTTTTTTACGTCTTTGCAGGTCTTTAAAACGTTGACGTACTTTTCTCAGATCGTGATTCGTATCAAAAGGTGAAGCTTTTTTTGGTTTTTTCAATTTTTCTTTGCTCTTGTCTTCTTTTAGTCCTGGCTCTGGCTCTGGCTCTGGTTTTTTATCCGTATCTTCCCCTTTCTTGAAAAGCTGTGCCAGGCCTTCTATTCCCAGGCCGCCGGTTCCGGCAAGAAAACTTGAAAATGCGGCAAAAATCAAAACTTTCCTTGGCCATGAGGCGTGGTTTTTTATTTCTCTCAGATACCGCTTGTGAACACTGCAAAAGTATTTCCAGAAAGCTCTACTTTTTTGTTCTGGAGTACCCGCGGTTTTGTCTTTTTGTCTCTGTGCTGCAAACAGCATGTCGAAAAAGACCACAACTGAGCCAAGAATTAATGCGCTTGTGAAATAAGGTGTGGCCTGGCTCGCTTCCGTTTTTTGAGGGCCTAAAATCATCAAAAATGCTAACAACAGACAAATGTTTTTTCCAAAAAACTTCATTCTCAATTCTTCATGTTAAGTGAGGTCTAATAACACAGATTCTTACGTAGACTATACCACTATTTTAATTTTGTTTAGAAAAATTTGTGATTTTTCAGTATTTGGCGGAAAGTTTATTCCAAGAGTGCAAAAAGTCTTTTAAGACTGGGTGTTCTGGAATTCGGCTTTTTGTCAAAAAAATCTTTGCGTTGTCCATAAGGCTGCGTCTTGATACCTTAAAACTGAATTTTTGTTTTAAAATTTTATAGCAAAACGGCCTTGGCCTGTTATAGTTAGGAGAATTTGTGGAGCACG
>JBHPCE010000049.1:0-3230 GCA_042576345.1 Candidatus Babelota bacterium
CTTTGGGTGGTGTGTAGTCTTTGAGGTGCTCTGAGCAGAATCTGAACGCATTCCAAAGTTTTGTGACAAGCCTTTGACCAGTTTTCAGCTGCATTTCTGAAAATGCGGTGTCCATGCCAAGCCGGCCTCCTGCGGCCCAATATCTTACGGCATCGGCGGAATAGGAGCCCAGTAAGTTTTCTGGTGTTAACTTTGAAGATTTTCCGGACTTGGAAAGTTTTTCTTTTCCAGAAAGTACATGGCCGGAAATTACAGCTTTTTTCCACGGAATTGTTTTGTTGTGATAAAAAGATTTAACTATTGTGTAAAATGCCCACGTACGGATTATATCGTGTGCCTGAGGTCTCATATCCATTGGAAGGTTTACAATCTCTTTTTCTGGCCAGCCAGCGTTGATTTGAGGCGTAAGTGCTGATGTAAACCATGTGTCCATGATATCAGTATCTGGAGCAATGTTTTCACTATCGCATTTAAGGCACTTTTTGGATTTACAGTTTTCTTCTTGTGGATCTGTGGGGAGTTTAGATATGTCTTGTAAAATCACCTCACCACAGTCTTTGCAGTGCCAGACAGGGAAGGGGATTCCATAAAATCTTTGTCTGGAGATGCACCAGTCCCATGCGAGATTTTTTACCCAGTCGATGTAGCGTGATTTCATAAATTTTGGTGACCATTCAATTTCTTCGGCAAGCTCTAAAAATTTTTGTTTTTGGTGTAAAATTCTGACAAACCACTGCATTAAAATTAGATATTCAATTTCTCTTCTACATCTTTCATGGACGTTGACTGCATGAGTTAAGCTTTCTTGTTTATGAAGTTTTCCTTGCTCTTTTAAAAGTTCTATAATTTTTTCTCGCGCAGCTTTAACTCTTAGCCCTTCCAGAGGTCCTGTTTCGTTTGTCCATTTGCCGAATTTATCTATGGCTTGAACAAATGGCAGTTTATGACGTTTGTACCAAATGATGTCTGCCTGGTCTCCAAAAGTGCAGCACATAACAATCCCTGTACCTTTTTCTGGATCTACGTCTGAATCGGCTAGGACTGGAACTTCTTTTTCAAAGATGGGTGTTTTAGCTGCAGTACCTTGAAGATGTTTGTATCTTTCATCCGAAGGATGATAAAAGACCGCAACGCATGCGGGAAGAAGCTCTGGTCTTGTTGTTGCGATTAAAATAGGGTTTCCGTTATGTGCTTTAAATTCAATGGTATTAAAAGTTGTGCTTACATCTTGAGATTCAAGTTCGGCTTGAGCAACCGTTGTGCCGCATGTGGTGCAATATAGCGATGGCTCGGCTTTTCTCTCGATAAGTCCGTCTTTGTAAAGCTTGATAAAGGAATACTGAGCGGTTTTTCGTGCTTTTTCAGAGATTGTGGAAAATGTGTGCGTCCAGTCGATAGAAAGACCAAGGCTTTTCCATAATTTTTCAAATTCTTTTTCGGCCAGTCCGCACTCTTTTAGACAAAGTGTTATAAATTCAGATCTTTTCATTTGATGTGCGCGGATTTTATGTTTTTTTTCTACAAATTTCTCTGTTGGAAGGCCGTTATCATCAAAACCCATTGGATAAAAAACGTCTTTGCCACACATCCTTTTGTATCTTGCGAGAAGATCGGCATGTGTGTAAGAAAAAACGTGACCAATGTGAAGGGCCCCAGAAACAGTCGGGGGAGGGGTGTCTATGGAAAAGACTTCTTTGTCGGAATTACCGCTAAATTTAAATACTTGAGCTGTGTCCCAAAATTCTAAAATCTCCCTTTCTTTCTCCTCTGTGTTGTATTTTTTTTCCATAAACATCTCCAAAATTCACCATAATATGTAATTTTTCGTAGTTATTGGAGTATAACACGTAGGTCAGATTTTTAATCCTAAAGAAAGGGAAGATATGAGAGTATTTTTGAAAAACTGCGCTGCTTCAGTTTATTTACTTGTCGTCGTAGCTTCTTTGATTTCTCAAGATATCCCGTTTCCAAGCAAGTTGGGCAAAGTTCCTGGTTCGAATATGAAGCGAGCCGTTCCAGCTATGCCGGCCATGAAAGGTCTTAAGGCTGTAGGGAGTAAAAATGGTATTGATGATCAGGATCATATGAAGCAACTTATGGAGTTTGTTAAGAACGAAAATCAGATAGAAATTCCCGAAGATGTAAAAAAGGCTGCTGCTGAAAGCGTCGAAGCCTTCAAAAAAGTTTTGACTGACAGTGAAAACTCAGAGTGGTTGGCTAAAGTGTCCGAGAAAATTGCATTCATTGGTGCCAGCGCAGAGCAGGAAAGACGGTTTTTGATAGCGAGCATACGCCGTGCCAGAGGGCAAAAAGAGATGAAAAAAAACATGAGCGAGTTGAAAACCGCAATGCTAGAAATTAAGGATCAACTAAAAAAGATCTCAAAGCAGATGGAAGAGATTGTTGCGGGGCTTAGAGTTTAGGATGATGATGAAATTGTTAGATAGGCTGGGCCCTTAAATAGTTTTGCAAAGCGCTGGATCTTTCATAACCAGGAAGGTAAAAGGGAATATAGTCGTGACCGGTGAGGGGCAAATGATCGATGTCGTGGACAGATATATTTGTTGCGAGGTTGTCAGCATATTTTCGGCCATATAAGCCGAAAAACTCGAGTAAAGACACGATACCATCGTCTTTTGAGTAAATAAGAATAGTTTCTGCTAGGTCCTTATCGCGACATGGTGGATAAACTTCCTCATCAGTTGGTGTTGCAGCTAGGTATACTAGATGTTTTTTTGGTGACTTGTTTGTGTGGTGATCGTGAAGTTTAAGTGTTTCGACAGATTCTTCAAGTTTTTTAATGTAATCTTCCACGGAATATTCGTTGGGATCACGTAACATCGAAAGAGCAAGCTCGTTTCCCATCGCGCCTACGATGGCAAGACTATATTTCAGTAGACCTTGTTCACTTTGCGCGAGGGAGTAAAGTCTTTTGGCTCTTTTTGTGTATTCATGTTCACTTACTTTCTTTCGTTTTGATAATAGGGCTAGATCGAAAGCCTGGTTAATTACATTTCCTCCGTGGCTGTGACCACTAAACTCAGTACCAGGAAAAGTTTTTATGACTTTTGCTAATTCTTTTGCAGCTTCTAGTCTAGATTCGGAGTGCGCTGAATCTTCCCATACGAAACGTAATTCATTTGTGCTTAAGTCTGGTTCCTGTGCGCCAAAGTGTGTTCTACTGGCGGCATTTCCACCTGTTCCATGTACAAATATAGTTATAGCTTTTC
>JBHPCE010000050.1:0-3216 GCA_042576345.1 Candidatus Babelota bacterium
AGCTAAGTGGATCTCTAGAACGCAATCTACTTTTAGGAATATTCAGTAACAATTTATCCCCAACTTTCATTCTTTCGAAAATATCTCCTATCATTTCGTCATCGCCAAACTCATGTGACGGAATCGAACTAGAGTATTCGGAAACGATATCACAGAGTTCAATTGGTAGCTTACCAAGAATAGCTCTTATACGTTCCCTATCCGGATTTAAAAGCGCAAAATCAGAAGTAAAAACTACATACGTCGGTACTAGGAAAAATAACATATAAAAATAAGACACGTTTATCTCGATCATTTGCATCGTTCTTATAAACAACAAAACAAAAACGGCATTAAAGACTAAAGTATAGGACACCATCCCCATTGAAGCTTGCCTTCAATAAACCTTTCAGCTCTGTTCCAAATCACAATATCCGAATATCCAGATTCTTGGCAAAAAACGTTGAGTTTCTTTTTTCCTTCAACCTCCTCTTGACCATGAATTCTCTTGAAAATCAAGGTAAAGTTTTTTGGAATATCCATATTGTATCCCAAACCTATAAATCTAAGCCAAAACTCCAGGTCTTTTAAACCAGCTTTGTAGAAGTTGTAGTAGCACCTGGACACAGGATAACTATGAACATGACCGACAAATTTAGGACTAAACACAAGTGATGAATGCCTAATTTCACCTACAGCACTGAACGGAATAAAAATTTTCACCTCTTCCCAAGAATCTGGCAACAAATCCAAGATCTCAGAAACTGTCCTGCTGGATTGTAAACGTACAAAACCATTTTGTTCGATATCCAGCTGAAGAATCCGCCTTTCAAGCTCCACGCGCTTCGCAATTAAATCATCTTTGGATGTTAAACTCAAAGAAACTATGAAAAACACAAACCCTAACAACCCCAAAGTAAACCGCATATCCCATTCTCCCAGCTTGACTTAAACAACAAAAGGAAGCGGGCTGACAGCCCGCTTCTCAACAAGGCTAGTTTTTGCTCTGCACACATTTTGTTACTTCGCTACCTATACGAAATCCAATCGTTTTTTTAGCCGCCACACACCCCAAACACAAAACAAGACAGAAAATCCTATAATTGCCAACACACTGCTCCAGTAGGGCAAATATCCAGCCTGTCCCATTACGGCGGCACGCAAGGATTCTGATCCATGTAAGAACGGATTCAACAGTAACAACTTTCCTAAAAATGGCATAGCTGAGTTAAAGACCTTCCAGGATGCCCACGTACCACCAAAAACCCAAAGTGGTAGCAAGATGCGAGTTGTCACCCTGCCAACAGTCGAACTGTTCTTCGGAATACTGGAAGCCCAAACAGAAAAAAGTCCAGAAAGTAAAAGTATGTTCCATGAAGCAAACAAAAATTTAAATGGTGAAAGCTTCATAGCACCAAGTTTTGTGTAAAGTAAAATAAACAAAAGTGGAAGAAGAAGCAAAACAATGCACATCGTCCGAATTGCCCTTACCAAAGCAACTTTGAAAAATACCATCCAAGCAGGAATTGGCAATGACAGGGGAAATAGCAACACCCTGTCTCCCTCGTAGTCGGCAACCAATCCCGAGATACTGTTGTAACAATCGAACAATCCCTGATTATTCGCAACGCTCGCACCCACAAACAATCCGTACCACGACGGAAGCCCCATCAAAGGCATCACATAAGCACAAAATGAGACATCACAAAACATCCAGACACAGGCATCAACAAAATCACCCTTGAAATCATGAATCAGGGCGGCTATGTCTGCCCACAAAAGGCAGTAAAATATCCTTAGATATTCCGACCATCTTTTTACGGAAATACGCATAATAAACCTTTATTTTATTGAGGCTCTGCCTCTTCACTGACAAGTTTCAAAAACACCTCTTCGAGTGTGCCTTTTTCATGAGCCTTTTTAAGGTTATCCGGGGTGTCTAGGAAAGTTATCTGCCCTGAATCTAGAACACAGATTCTGTCCGAAAGCTCTTCGGCTTCTTCGATGTAGTGCGTTGTCAAAATTATGGAGACACCCTCTTGACGAAGATTTTTAATTTCCGTCCAAAGTTGCCTTCTGATGTGAGGATCCAATCCAACTGTCGGCTCGTCCAAAAGCAGCAATTTTGGATTGTGCACAAGCGATCTTGCAATCATAACGCGCTGCTTGTATCCACCAGAAAGGCTGGAAGGATACTGATCAACATATTGTCCAAGCGAATATCGTTTTATAAGCTTTTCTACCCTCATTTTTGTAACATCCTCAGAAAGCCCATAAAACCTGCCGGCAAACATTAAGTTTTGCTCAACAGTTAGCCCTGGATACAAATTAGGTCTTTGAGGACAAAAACCAATAATTTTACGATAATCGTACAAGTTTTTGTAGACCGATTTTCCCTCATAAAAAATGTCGCCCGATGTTGCAGGATGAAGTGTAACTATAATGGAAGACAACGTTGTTTTTCCCGCTCCATTAACACCCAAAAGACCCAAAACTTCGCCAACGTTAATATCTAGTGAAACACCCTGCAAGGCATTAATTGTCTTTCCTGCAGCACCCTTGTACTGTTTTTTAATATTTTTAACTTCTATAAGTTTGTTATTTTGCATCTTAAACTCCTCAAACAAAATCTAATTTTCTGCGAAGCCTCAATGTGCCCCACAAACCAAGAACCACTATCACAACCCACAAAGCTCCAACGCAAGGCCAAAATGGCAAGGTTGGAGTTTGTGTTCCCAAAACTGCAAATCTCAAAGATTCATTTGCATAGATGAAGGGATTTATTAAAAGCAATTTACTAAGCCAAGGAAAAGCTTTTGCAACTGAATAATATGGGAAAATAGAGCCTCCAAACCACCACAGCGGAAACAAATATCGATGCCACACTGTTCCCAAATGACCTATATTTTTTGGAATACTAGAAGCCCAAACGCCGAAAATCCCAGCACAAATACATAAAGTTACATAAGCAAACATAAACTTTAACGTGGAAAAATGGGAAAAATCCAAAACTCCTCCAAGAATAAGTTTTTCCAAAGGCATAATTATGCTCAAGAGACAACCCAAAAACAGCGCCCTGCTTAAGGCAAACTTCACAAAAACCAACCAGGAAGGCAACGGTAGTGTGAGTGGATACGACACTGTTTTTTCACCGTCATAATCAGCCAAAAGCCTTGAAGTACTACTAAAAAAATCGAAAGTTGCACAACTTTCAAGCGCCGCTATCGCCATTATGGG
>JBHPCE010000051.1:0-3152 GCA_042576345.1 Candidatus Babelota bacterium
CTTTTCAGTTGGGTATGGAAAATTTACACGACTGCATCTCCTGTAAAATTTACACGTTTGGAACAGTTTCTCTGTGTTACAAGGCAAGTGTTTCTGGAACATTTGAGGCCTTAAAAGTTGATGCCATCAATGTTGTTGAAAAATATGCTGAAATTGCAAAAAAAGATGTTGAAAAGATTTTCGCAGCCATTAAAACCGCAATTAAAAAACCAGTTTTGTTTAACTTGGACAGTGATTATTATGCGGTTCAGCTAGAGCCCGCATTCGAAAGACTACCTACAGAGGAGTTTAAAGATACGTTTGGCGGCAAAATTGCTTCCCTGTTGCGCTTGGAGACAGAAACTCTTTCGGAATATCAGCAAGACTCAATTTTGGCTTCTACAACAGGATATTACGGTGAAGACTTCATAATAATCGACAGTGAGGCTGCATTTGTGTACGACGACGAATATTCAGAAGCTGTGGAATTTTTGGAACTTGCCAACATTCAGCGCTTGGAGTTGCAGTGTTTTGATATGATGTTGGATCAAAAACTCAGTTTTTTTTACAACCAAGAAGCTGCGTACAAACCTTCTCTAGGATCATATGTTCCGCTTGTTAGAAGTAAGGTAGACAGGCTTTTGGAAGAAATGGCTAGATTGCGTGTGGATGTTTCTGTCATTACAGAAAGACTCGGAAGCGACCTGAAAATGGTCGGAGACGCATATTTTGAGCAGCTGTACTCGATGATAGCCGATCGCCTTCAACTTTCGTTCTGGCGCAAATCTATAAGCAAGAAGTTGAATATTATCAGTGATCTCTATCAGCTTCATCACAACCAACAAGAGAGCATTAGGAATGAGATAATGATGGTTATCATAATCGTCCTGATTGCGTTGGAGGCCGCCATAGCATTTTTGGAATTTTCTGGTCATCTGAAATAGTGGTGCGCCTGACAGGACTCGAACCTGTGGCCTAGAGATTAGGAATCTCTCGCTCTATCCACCTGAGCTACAGGCGCGGGCTGTTTACATTTTTATGGTGCGCCCGGCAGGGCTCGAACCTGCAACCTACGGATTCGAAGTCCGGCACTCTATCCAATTGAGCTACGGGCGCGACCACGTGCTCATTTTGTATCAAAAAGATTTGGAAATTGCTAGTGACTTTTTACATATTGTTTAATTTGTTCTCCGTAGCAAATTTGTAATGCTGGCATTGCCATAGAAAGAAGATTTCCGTATTTGGCAAGCTTTTCTGGTAGCCATGTTGAAACCATATTGGTAGACAGGCGTGGTGTGTCCAGAAGGCCGCATAGAGTTTCTTTCGGTTTTCTTCTGTAGAGCTCGCCTGCAGCAAACAATAGAGATTCAGGTTTCATGAAATAATCATTTTTTCTCTTAAGGCTTTCGTAACTTACTTTTGATTGAAGTTTGTCTATGCAGTAGGTTCCAATTACAGCTAAGATAATTTGAGTAACCATTTTTTGAGTTTTATCGTTTGGTGCAAAAAGATCAAATATTTGCTTACCGTCGCTACCGGGCGTTGGGATAATCAAGTTTGCTAGTTGATTTATCATAGAAAGTGCGGCGCGGTCCAAAGCTTTTTTTAGTAACGTTTTCAATGATATTTTAACTTTTCTTTGATTAAAAATTTCGATGATAAGAGCCATTGTAAAATCTGCGCAAGCACCCAAGGCCGGACCAGCAAGTTTTTCTATAATGTTTTCATGATTTTCCAACGTTTTTTGCTGGGATTGGTGTTGCGTTTTTTTCATCTGTTCCGCGTATCCACTAAAGCAGGCAGGACTGTTGAACTTAATAAATGGTCCTTGATGAGCTCGTGGTGTTTTTTTGCACAAGGGGCTTAATTCATCGGAACTGTGACCAATGGTGATGTCCATGAATTTTCCGGTAAAAAACCAATAAGTTGCTGAGTGTCCAACTTCGTGAAAAAAAACAGAAAGACGCCTTAAAAGCATTTCTCGCAAAAGATTTTGTGCGTGCTGCCTCACAGAAGTTTTATGACCACCAACAGTGAAAAGTGGTCCAAAATCATCGCCACTCGAGTTCCAGGAGGCACAGGTCTGAAATCCCGCTATGGAGACGAGAATTAGGATTAGTAAAATTTTAAACTTTTTCATTTTTTCCTCGGCATAAATGACCATTCTTCACTACTTTTATAGTAGCGCAAGCTTTCAGAAAGTCAATTTTGTCGAAAATTACAGCATTTTCAGGAATTTTGACAATATCTTCTTTGTTCCAGTTTTGAAAGACACTGTCATGCACATTTCACCGTTATGTAGCTTTTTAACTCCGGTTATGAGCCCATGACCGAATTTTTCGTGATAGACCGTTCTGTTTTTTTTCAAGTTTCCAGTTTTGACCGGGCTTGAGGCCCTGATTGTCGTGGTTCTTCTCTGTGTACGGCGAAGTATAATTTTTTTAACTTGTTTCTTGCGGGGGGCTATTTTTGTGCTTGGTTCTTTTTTGGCGCCTAAGAACACTTTTCCGGAAAGCCAGCTTGCCAAAGATCTTTTTAAAATGGGAAATGGTACATCTTGCGCTGAGATATTTTTTATCAATGTTTGCGGTAATTCACCTAAAAACCTTGATGGATCCATGGCCTTGATTGTTCCAAAGTAAGCCCTTGTTGTGACATTTATAAGAATTAATCTTTCTTTTGCTCTTGTAATGCCGACGTAGAAAAGCCTGCGTTCTTCTTCTAGGGAATCGCTTTGTCCTATTGATTGAAATGATGGGAGCATTCCTTCCTCATTTCCGGGCATTAAAACGGTTTTAAATTCTAGGCCTTTGGCGCTGTGAAGGGTCATGAGCTGTATCGCATCGGCATTTGGGCCTTTAGAGCGTGTCTCTTGTTGGATCAAAGAAACTTCATTCAAAAAATCACGCAAAGTTGGCTCTTGTATTTTTTGGACTGTTATTCCGTCCATCAGAACTTGGCCAGAAAGGCACCTTTCTTCAAATTTTTGTGCACATCGGCCCAATTCAGTTACGTTTTCGGTTCGGTCTTTTGATTCTTCGTCATCAAAATTATTTTTTAAGTAAGTTTTGTATTCCGTAAGTTCGAGCAGCGTTTCCAGGGCCATTACCGGGCTCAGAGATTTTTTTGTTATTTTTTCGAGAATGCCCAATAATTCTTTGATTCCCTGCGCA
>JBHPCE010000052.1:0-3137 GCA_042576345.1 Candidatus Babelota bacterium
TCCGGATAAACTTTGTGATTTGATTTCAGATACAGTTTTAGACGAATTTCTTAAACGAGATCCTCATGCCAGAGTTGCGTGCGAAACTTTTGCGGCAAACGACAAAATAGTTGTTGCTGGAGAGTTTAGAACAAGCAGCAAGGAGTTGTTTAATGAAGTGCGTGATAAAGCTGTTGGAATAGTGAGAGATTCGCTTAAAGAAATTGGTTATGGTACAAAAGAGCTTGACATAGACCCTGCAGGTTGCGCCGTTGAAGTTAGGTTTAATCAACAAAGTGCACAAATTGCGTCAGGCGTTGACAGAGGCAATGTTCTTGGGGCTGGAGATCAAGGGTTGATGTTTGGTTACGCAACAGAAGAAACAGATGAACTTATGCCTCTTGCTTGGTCTTTTGCAACAGATCTTATCGCTCATGGCTGTAAAATTTTAAAAACTGGCGACACACCGTTACGTCCAGACGGAAAAAGTCAGGTGACGGTAAAATATAAGGATGGAAAACCTGTTGGTGTAGAAGCTGTTGTTCTTTCCTGGCAACATTCGCCCAGCGTTAGCATTAAAGAAATTAGGGAATGGCTTACGGAGAATATTATCGATGAAATTATACCAGAAGAGATGAGAACTCCTGAATTTCACACTTTTGTTAATCCCGCTGGTGCTTGGTCTGTCGGGGGGCCAAAAAGCGATACAGGGCTTACTGGTCGCAAAATAATTGTTGATACATACGGTGGTGCTTGTCCACATGGTGGAGGTGCTTTTTCTGGAAAGGATCCTTCAAAAGTTGACCGGTCGGGAACTTATGCTGCCAGGTGGGTTGCAAAAAATGTTGTTGCTGCGGGCCTTGCTAAGCGTTGCACAGTTCAAATTGCGTATGCGATAGGGGTGGCAGAGCCAGTTTCTGTTTACGTTGATACACATGGTACAGGAAAAATAAACGATGAGGAGATCGGTAAGAAAATTGCTATGGTTTTCGACTTAACGCCAGCAGGTATCATAAAGGGATTAGATCTTTTGCGTCCAATTTATGCGCCAACGTCATCGCTGGGACATTTTGGAAAATGGCGCGATAGCGCAACTTACAATTGGGAGAAAACAGACAAGGTGGATGAGCTAAGGCGATAGAAGTTTTTTTTCAAAGACTCGCATTTCCTCAAAGTTTTCGTCAATTTCATGTGTATAGCCCATCAAGTGGGCTATACCATGGGCTAAAAGCATTTTCAGATGTTGCTGGAGTGGTATTTTTTCTGATTTAGCGTCTTGAGCCGCGGTTTCCACAGAAATTATTATGTCTCCAAGTTCATCTTCATCATCAAAGTTGGGATTTGGTAGTTCCCCTTGTTTCAGCTCAGGGAAACACGGAAAAGAGAGAATGTCTGTTGGGTTATCTTTCTCCCGGAATTTTTTGTTGTACTCACGCATTTGTTCATCATTTGTCAAAAGAAGGTTGATCGAAAATTCTGGTACTCCAGCTATTTTCATCATATCAAGTGCCGTCGTCTCCAGCCACTTTTCGTCCACTTCAAAAAGATTTTGTTTATTTTCAATCAAACACGACATAGCAGACTCCAACACCTAGTTTTTCTCTAACATATCAGTACTAATCTACATCAAATATAGTTTGTGAGGAATCGTCATTGTCTGTTATTATCGGAGGAATTACGAGATCTGTGGCTTGAAGTTTGTTACCTGCAGATAGCGCTAAAGCAATAGAACAAAATATGTATTTAATATTCATTCTTTAATTTTGTTTCACCAAATCAATCCTGGTCTATTTATTAACAAGTAGCAGCTTTATGAAGATTTGAGATTTCATAAAAATCTATAATCTTGAGGATTTTTTTCATGACTTCTAGGGCTTTGGTATGAGGAAGTCTTTTCAGTTTCACCTGAGGTTTTTCAGGTTCAACCACATCATCGGTGCGGTCGTCGACATCTACTTTGATTGATTTTCCATTTGTTTTAGTAATTTCTTGTTTGGTAGACGTAGACGATGTTTTTTCTTTTGATCTTTTGTCTGTTACAACAAGTTTAAGGCGTTCGTTCTCCAATAATTTTGCAACTGCAGGAAGTAAGTCTTCTTTAATTTCATCCAAATCTTCAATAGCTTCACGAATGGTATTTGCATCAACTTTTTCACAAGTGTTGATCCAGTTAAATCCGGGAATAGGCTGGATTTTTTTAAGAATATTGATTGGAATGTTAATTAGGGGTTTTGATAAGGCTAAAAAAGCTGCGTACGCCACAAAGGCACAAAAACGAGCTTGTACCATTGATCCACCATCTATATTTGGGATAGCTCCACCATAAGCTGAAATGGCAACAAAAACACCTACAAAGAGTCCTAAGATATGTGGTGTCGATTTTCCCAGATGTCCTATAAGCCTTATCGTCCTATTTCTAAAAGTTTTCTTCTCTTCCACAGGGTCTGATATAAAAATTTCTTTGGTAGATTCAAGCTTGCTTTGTACAATATCCGCTTTTTCTGCCAACGCATTGGCAATACACAAAACAGGCAATAAGGAAATTAAACTAACTTTCATCTCTCTTTCACTTTCTTTTTATAAAAATATAATAAAGCATATTGGTAACAATTTCTATTATAGATTGTAAAGAATAAAAGTCAAGTTTTTTAAACAAAGACAGTATTTGCTGAATGGCAGGCCTGTTAGATGCATTTAATTAAGTTCAAATATGCTTATATCTCTTCAGATTTGATTCCAGCACGTATCGTGATGTTTTCACCTTCAGTTTTTTCAAAGCCAGGGATTCGGCATGGGCCGCCTCCATAGGTGACGCTTTCAGCTTGTGTAACACCACAGAGCAATTTTTCGTGTTTTTGTATTTTTCCCAAAAGTGACATGTCTGTAGCACAAATTTCCAGTTTTTGGACGGGTGTTTTTAGAGAAAGTGCCTTTTCACTTTTCATTTTGCGTACTTGAGCCAGAATGCTACATATGGCGTCTATTTCTTCCGCATCCTGCGCATAAACGTGACTGCTGTAGCGACCGATGTTAAAAATTGTTAAATGAAGAGAGTTGTTCTTTTCCGAATTTTTGAAAAGTTCCTGGAATATATTCTCTGTAACAAACGATGCAAAGGGTGCATAGAGCTGTAAAATTCCGAAACCGACTTCGTAGAG
>JBHPCE010000053.1:0-2657 GCA_042576345.1 Candidatus Babelota bacterium
AAAAAAGTTTTTGGACACACTAAACAATGAGGAAGAAAAAAACAAAATACTACATGGAATACTTAAACATAAAAATGAAACATCACGTGAAAACTTTGAATATCTGTTGGCCGTACTCGTCTCTAAGAGCTGGGAAAAAGTCATGCGAGGCATGAAAAGTCAAATTCAAGAAGCTAAAAATCGCGGTGACTGTCGGCAGGTAAACGAACTATTGAGCACAGTATCGAGAATGAAGCAGACCATACAAAAAATGAGGTTAATATGACGACAACGAAAACAAAAAGTACAAAAAAAACTGTACGAACAAAAAAAACGACAAAAGAGGCAAAGAAAACAACGGTAAAAGCTGTAAAAAAGGCTGTAGCAAAAAAAACAACTAAAAAAAAGATTGAATCTAAACCTAAGCAAAAAGCAAAGCCTATCCAAGCTAAAAAACAAAAAAAAGCTGCATCTCAAAAAACACTAAAAAAGTGGATATCCAAAAAGAAACAAAGGTCGATACTCAGCTAAAGGGATTGGAGAAACAAATCCAATCATTGCTGGAAAAAGGTGTATCCGAGGGTGTCATAACATATGAAGAAATAGCAGAGTTTGGAACAAAGCATCAACTTAAAGAAAAAGGGCTTGATGAGTTACTTCAGATAGTCGAAAAATCCGACATCGACCTAGTATCTCAAGAAGAAATAGTGGCGCGCGAGGGCGAGAGAAAGGTAGACATTTTTGCTGATGAAAGTGAAGTTGAACCCTTTAAGCCATCTCAGGGCGGTATTGATCACTCATTGGGCGAAATAGAGTCCTCAGGAAAAGAAAGCGAAGAGGAAGAACTTTACCGAGAGAAAGAACTCGAACACATAAAAGAATTGACAGAATCAAGCCAGTTAAACGATCCTGTAAAGCTATTCCTTAAGGAAATCGGTAAAATACCACTTTTGAATAAGCAAACCGAAAAGGTAATAGCAAACCGTATTGCTGAAGGTAAAAAATCGTCGATAAACATTGTGTGCCAGTTTCCCCTTGTCTCAAAAGAGCTTGTAGGATTGATAGAAAAAATTGAAAAAGATCCCACAGTTCTTAAAGACTACATACAATTTTCTGACTTTGATGAAGATAACTCTCCTCAATTTGCCAAAGAAGCTAAAAAACTGCTAAAAACCCTGAGAAAAATTAAATCACTCGCAACAAACGAAGATGCTATCTACAAGGCATATCGGAATAAATTAGATGATGAATCCAAGAAAAAAGAAATGCTAAAAAAAGTTGCAGAAAACCATCAAGAAATGGTCGTTCTCGCATCTTCAATACGCTTTTCCAATAAGCAAATTCGCAAATTTGGCAAACGAATAGAAAAACTTGCCCAAAAAATTAAAGAACGATCAAAAGAGGTTGAATCAACTAAAGAAAAACTAAAATTTTGCATTAAAACAAAGGCTCCAAAGGAAGAAATAGAAGAGTTAGAACATATCATAAAAGCCTCCAACAAGCACACAAAAAAAGTTGAGGCAGAAGCAGGCATTTCCAAAGAAAAAATACTAGATCTATACAAACAATTCATCATCGCTCAAAGAAAGGATAAAACCGCTAAAGACGATTTGGCTCGGGCAAACCTGCGTTTGGTTGTTAACATCGCGAAAAAATACATAAATCGCGGCCTGCACTTTTTGGATCTTATCCAAGAAGGCAATATCGGTCTTCTGAAGGCTGTTGAAAAGTTCGAATTTGAACGAGGTTTCAAATTTTCAACATACGCAACATGGTGGATAAGACAAGCTATAACACGCGCCATAGCAGACCAATCTCGCACAATTCGAGTACCAGTTCACATGGTAGAAACCTTGAATAAAATCAACAAAATAACACGCACCCACATTCAAGAAACCGGCAAAGAGCCTTCATTCGCACAGCTTGCAAAAGAACTTAGCTTGGATGAGAAGAAAATAAGAAACATTGTTAAAATATCCAAGGAACCAGTATCTCTCGAAACACCTGTTGGAGATGGCGAGGACACCTATCTGAAAGACTTTATAGAAGACGAAATCGGCGCCACACCAGTTGAATCTGTTGTAAGTGACGATCTTAAAGAACGAGTCCGTGAAGTACTTAAATCATTAACTCCACGTGAAGAAAAGGTTCTCAAAATGCGTTTTGGGATCGATGTCGCCTCAGAACACACTCTGGAGGAAGTCGGAAAAGACTTTGCTGTTACCAGAGAGAGGATTCGTCAAATTGAGGTAAAAGCCCTAAAAAAACTACGTCATCCCTCTAGAAGCAATAAGCTTCAGTCTTTCTTTGAAAAAGAATTGGAAGAGATTCTGGAAGAAGCTGATGAACTCGATGAAGGTTTCGACGAGGATTTCACCGAGGAAATTGAAGGCATGGAAGGTGTGGAAGGTGTGGAAGTTGAAGAAAACGAACTAACTTGATGTGTCTAAAACCTCTCGCACCTAAACAAATCTGTCATCCCGGGCTTGTCCCGGGATCTTTTTTTCTCACTCTCCCCTATTTTTATGTATATGACTGTCGCGCTATGTAACGATATTTTCAGATAAGTTTTTCTAACTTTAAAGTAGGACACAACACGAAGGTTTTTCCCATTCAATTCTGCCTAACATATATTTTTGGACTCCACATTTCTGTAAAACTTTTCGATCTTTATAAAA
>JBHPCE010000054.1:0-2241 GCA_042576345.1 Candidatus Babelota bacterium
GTATGAGAAGTCTAGCGATGATTTGAAGGAAAATTTGGACAGTAATTTGATTAAAAGAATTTTGTATATCATAAGGCATGACACTTTTCTAGAATCACCGGATGGTTTTTTGGACTGTGAGAAGCCTTTGGCAAAGAAACACTGGAGAGTTTTTTTGTGGCCTAACAGTGAAGTTGGTTTTCAATTTAATCTTGGAGGAGGTCCAAAACTATTGATAATTGATCCTGATCGACCAGGGCGATGTTTAAAAATTCTTTCTGCGGTAATGGCTTTTTATCTTAAAAAAGCCAGGGAGGTTATGGCTTCTACCTTGCTCTTTAATAAAGGCGATTGGAAGTACGGAGTGATAAAATTGTTTAATGATGTGGGTTTAATGATGAGTTATGGAGATTGTAAGTTGTTTCTGGACGGTCTTTTGGTGTATCGAGATTATCCATTTTATCTGAATATTAAGTGGGGGGCTCAAAGATTGGTATTGGAGATCGACAAAGTTTCTGGGGAAATGTTTGTCCGGATTCCGTCGATTGGCATTTTTAGAAAATCTTATTCAAAGGAACGTGGGCGTCGTAAATTGCTTGAAGAGTGTTGTGATGAGTTTGGGGGTGGGATGCAAAATTTGAGTTCAATGATCATGGGATACCATTTTGGTCAGGAGATAGAAGAGTATGAGAAGTTGTTAGGTATTGTAAAATCGCTTGATTTTCACACTCTCAGAAAAAAGGCTCTCTTTCAGAAAAAAGAAAATATTATGTTCAAACGTTGAAGCCAGAGAAGAATGACAATTGTGGGAATGGTAGTATGGCGTGTGCGGTGATGTAATGCAACATAAATCTGTTTTAGTGGTTGGTGGAGCTGGGTACATTGGCTCTCACGTTTCTCATGGTTTGATAAATCAAGGTCACAAAGTAACAATTTTGGATGATCTTGTTTACGGTCAAAAACCTCCGCCAATCAAGGCAAAATTTATCAAGGGAAATTGCCAAAACAAGGATTTGGTAAAACGTATTTTGAATGATGAGAATATTGATTGTGTGGTGCATTTAGCTTCTTTCATAGAGGTTTCTCAGTCTGTTTTGAATCCACAAAAATTTTACTCGAATAATGTTTTTGGGACTTTAAATCTCTTGCAGACGATGCTTGAGTGCAACGTAAAAAAAATTATTTTTTCATCATCCTGTTCTGTTTACGGTGTTCCTCTCGGACCACTGAATGAGGAGCATGCCAGAGATCCAAATTCTCCTTATGGAAGGACAAAATGTGCGATTGAGTGGATGATCGAAGATTTTGCGTGCGCATACGGAATCAGATACACAATTTTTAGGTATTTCAATGCCGCTGGTGCAATGCCAGAAGTTGGTCTTGGGGAGCAGCACGAACCCGAAACTCATTTAATTCCGCTTCTGATCAAAGCGATGTTAAAAGATAAGCCTGTAAGTATTTTTGGGAGTGATTACGAAACACCAGATGGGACTTGTGTTCGCGACTATGTTCATGTGAGAGACATAGCAGAAGCTCACAATTTAGCGATACAAAGAGCAGGATCAGCGCATAAAAATGAAGTTTTTAATTTGGGTACTGGCCAAGGATTTTCTGTCCGTCAAATAATCTGTGCACTTGAAGAATTGATGGGAAAAAAGGCTTTGGTAAAAGAAATGCCCAGGCGTCCTGGTGATCCGCCAATGCTGGTTGCGAGCGCAGAAAAGGCAGAAAGAGTTTTGGGCTGGAAGCCACAATATTCTTTGTTAAAAAGGATTTTGAAAGACGCCATTAAGTGGGAGAGGCTCAAAAATTTTATTTCTGAACAAATCTGTCATCCCAGGCTTTGACCTGGGATCTAGACCTTTTTTGTCGCCATTATGGGAAACTATTTTTTTATTTTTCGGAAAGACCTTGGACGTATCGGGACAAATCTTCCACCCTTTATCATTCTCAAGTGAGATTCTGCACTTTGTAACTTTTTAAGTTTTACTCTTGTTGTCTTTTGTTGTGTTCCAATTCCTTTTAGTTTTGTTTGATCAACAAGCTCTCTTCCTGCTGCTTGGAACAGTCTTTTGGCTTCAGTCGTCAAGCGTTTTTGCTCTTGGGCAACCACTTTTTGTTCTGTCTCAATTTGACGGCCAATTTTCCTCAGTTGGCTTTCTGTACGAGCATGTTCTTCTCGTATTCGATCACTTTCCACGTCCACACCTAGGCCTTCTAGAGTTTTGAGCCTTTGTTGAAGTTCAGAGATTTCCTTTTCAA
>JBHPCE010000055.1:0-2123 GCA_042576345.1 Candidatus Babelota bacterium
AATACATTCTGAGTCTTGAGATATGGTTGGAACAGCTTCTTCACTGTTGAAAATTCGCTTGGCGTAATTGACAATTTCTCTGTTGTAGCAAGTTGTTTTTGCTGTTGTTTCATCGTCTGGAACGTTTAGACGAGCGACAACTTGAGTGTTTGGCTCGCCTTTGAGCTCTTCTGTTTTGAACTCAAATTTCCTGGTGTCGCTTTCATCAGCGTCTGCCTTTGCAGATGTACGTATGAACAGTGCGGACAATACAAGAATGAGGTAAATTATTCTGCTTTTCATGTTTCCCCCCTTTTTGGTAAACTTCCAAAGTGCTACCCTCATGCACCATACTATATCATTACGAATAGCACGTTACCACTAGAGATTTCAAGAAAAAAGAAATACAAATAGAAAAAAGGTCGAAAGTATGCCACTTTTTCGTTATCGTGCGCTTGATCGCAAAGGGAAAACTGTTTCGGACACAATGGATGCTGCAACAGAGAAAGAAGTTCGAGATATTTTGAGAAACAAGAATTTAATTCCGTCCAAAATATACCAAATGGACCATGAAAAGGGTGGTTTTGGGCTGGCACACTTGTTTGAGGGCAGAATTGAAACAAAAACCAAGGTTCTTTTTACAAGGCAGTTGAGCGTTCTTTTAAAAGCCAGTGTACCTCTTTTGGAGGCTATTGGCCTTTTGATAAGCCAGTTTGATGGTGTTTTTAAGCGTGTTTTAATATCGATTAGAGATGATCTTAAAGAGGGTAAGTCATTAGCCGATGCACTTTATGAGCATCCAAAAGTATTTAACAACGTTTATATTCAGCTTGTAAAAGCCGGTGAGGCTAGCGGTGGCCTAGAAAAGATTTTAGACAGGCTTACAAAAAGATTTCTGGGGCGATGCGACGTCCTATTTTTATGATTATTATGTCTTTCTTGGTTTTTATAGGCGCTTCTATCTTTATTGTTCCACCGATTGCAAAAACTTTAAAAGAGATGGGTAGCGAGCTTCCAGCTCTGACTCAATCAATGCTTTCTATGTCCTCGTTTTTTACTGAGTATTGGTTGATTATGCTTATTGCTCTCGTGGTGTTTTTAGTTGTTTTTTTAAGGTGGAAGGGTTCAAAACAGGGAAAAAGTGTTTTGGACAAGCTTTTTTTGCGGCTACCAGTTGTTTCAAAGTTGTCGCGAACTAGTGCGGTTGTAGAATTTTCAAAAACGTTGGGGATGCTACAGGAAGCTGGAGTCAATCTTTCTGATTCTCTTAACATTGTCTGTGATGTTGTGGAAAATACGATTCTAGCAGAGGATCTTAGGGAAGCTAGAGCAAATATAATAAAGGAAGGTAAGATAGCTAAGTTTTTGCAGCAAACAGGCATGTTTCCACCGATAGCTCACTACATGATCAGAACTGGTGAGGAGTCTGGAAAACTCGCACAGATGTTGCTTCAGGTGGGACATGACTACGAACAGGAAATGGAAGAAACTATAGATGCTTTGACGGAAGCCATTTCGCCTGTTATGACAGTTGTTATAGGTGGTGTTGTTCTGCTCATTGTATTGGCGCTTTTCTTGCCAATGATGGAAATGGGCAATATACAGGGTTTTTAAAAAAGAGGGTACAGTGAAAATTAAAGCTAAGGGTTTTTCTACCATAGATCTTTTGGTCTACATTTCAATCGTTTCAGTTTTGATGATATTTTTGGTTCCAAGATTTGGAAAGTTGTTTGAAAAAGTTAAAGAGCTTAGAACAACGGCCACAATGAGTTCCATTGTCACAGCCCTACAGCAGTATTCACTCGATGTTGGAAAATTTCCGTCCAGCAGGGAAGGATTGGATGCGCTTATCGATCGTCCTGGTGGCAAAGAAGGTTCGCGCTGGAAGGGTCCATACTTGGAAGGTTACAGCGAAATTCCTCAGGATGGTTGGGGTGGTGAGTTTGAGTACAACAGTCCTCCTCGCGAGCACACAAAGGAATATAAGCGCTTTGAGCTTATTTCCAGGGGTGCTGGAGAAGACGAGGGTGATGACATCCACAAAGGATTTTAATTAAATTCGGTCGTACCATGCTCCAATTTCGTACACACCGGGTTGGTTTTACCACAATCGAGCTTATGATAACGATTGTCATTCTTGGTGT
>JBHPCE010000056.1:0-2116 GCA_042576345.1 Candidatus Babelota bacterium
ACCCAACACAGTTTTCATCTCAACTCGCAATACAAAGACTGGAAAAACCCGCTTTTTGATCGCACACAACGGAATATACGATAACGGCGTGCGCATATTGTACAAGGGCTCTGGAGGAATTGACTCACCGCGGATGGCAGCATGTCCTGCAATTGGACTAGCTGGTCCTTCAATGGGGACAATCACTTTTACTGGCGCACCAGCAGCCTTTTTAGGAGCAGCGCTTGGCGCCTCCGCACTTGTTGGATTGGCAAGAACTCTTTCTTCTCAAGAATTTGCTCAATTTTATTCACGATACATGAAATATGAAGATGGCATTGAGTATTTCGACTTTGCTCAAGCCTACATAGACCTGCAGCTTGAACAGCAGAAACAAAAAGATCTTGATGAACAGCAACTGTCTCAGCAGGAAGGTCCTCACAACATGGCCTGTGCAGAGGAAGATGAGCATCACAACCTTGAAAAGTATGATGAAGATGCTCACAATATGGCCTCAGCAGAAAAAGATCGATTGCTCAATTTAGCTGATGAAGATAAAAAGTTCATCCCTTTAGTTTCCACTTTATCGGAAACTGATACATTGATTCCGAGAAATGAGTGCAAAACCTGTATGAAGCGCATGATGAGGCAAATGTATAGCAAACTTCAAAAAGAAGAAGGCCTTAAATTTGATGAAAAAGCTCGCGAATCGCTTCTCAATGAAGAATCTTTAGAAAATAATGATAAAAATAAAGGAGAACATATCCTTGATAAGGAGAAACATGGGTTCAAAGAAATGTCGAACAACAGTAGAGCTGACAACGTTAAGGCAATAGAGGATGTTGTACAAAACAATTGCAAAACCGGTGGTTTACTGGCAAGTGGATACCACGAATTGGTACAAGACGTAGGAAAAGAGATGTCAAAGAAGCTTTATTTATTTGTTCGTGGAACAGTCATCGACAACAAGTTCTATACTGGAACCTCTTTCTTAAGAAATAATGTGTTGGTGTGTCCTGAATGTAAAAGATATATAGGATTTGATCCTGATTTACCTCCTTTCGTTTAATGAAATTGATTGTTTTTACCAAAATTTAGAAGGTGGCAAAAAGTGGCATATTGGCTTTATGAATATACAAAAGCGCTGGAGCTTAAGCTCGAAACATATCCAAACGACGTAAATGCATTGATTGAGCTTGGATATCTTTATATGGATCACTTTCACGATGGTGAAAAATCGCTTAACTACCTCAAAGAAGCTATCAAAATTGACCCCAAAGAATGCGAAATTATGTTTTGGATGGCAAAAACATATAGACATCAAATTTGCGATATAGAAAAGGCAAAATCGACATTGCAAACGGCCATAAAAATAGACCCCAACCGAGCGGATTGCAATGATTATTTAGCGCATATCTTGTGGTGTAGTGGTGGACCTGAAAAGCAGGTTGTTTACCACCTAAAAAAGGCGATTAAAGCTGAGCCAACTTGGATACGTCCAAAAGCTGCCTTATGTAATTACTACATAAAAAAACACAACTTTATTGAGGCCCAAAAAGTTGCTAAAGAGGCTGTTGAAGCTGCAAACAACATAAAAACTATAAGACCAAAAACTCCAAGCGAAGAATATTATGAGAAATATGTAACAGGCCGTTATCCATCTCCAAAAGAAATGTCCGAAAACCTTTTTATCAAAATAGATAATGAAAAATTGGCTACAAAAAACTTTGGAGATAACAAAAATCGCATAAAAGCAATCAGCCAAGAACTCAAGAAAAATCCAAACAATGAAAAGTTAGTTGTAGAGAAAAGCTTTATACTTGCTTATGAAATCAACCAACTAGACGAAGCAATCGAAACTTTAGAGAAGGCTTTTAAAAATGATTCTGAAAATCCTTCTTTAATCTACTGGCTTTCCTGCTACTACCTGGAAAAAGATGAAAGTTCCAAAGCTCAAGAAATACTCCTCAGAGCTGTAAAACTTTATCCCGAAAAAGCGGAGTTTCATTTTTTGCTTTCCAAGGCTTCTTTAAAATTTGGTCATATAAAGGATATAACATCATCAAGTTTAGTTGATGCAACAGGTATCGACGTTGCAATTCCACATCTTAAAAGAGTTATAAAACTTGAACCAACA
>JBHPCE010000057.1:0-2039 GCA_042576345.1 Candidatus Babelota bacterium
GATATATTTTCCAGAAAAAGAAGAACTTAAAAAAAATGAAATAAAAATAACCTATCCATCCTATAAACAAGGAACAAAATGTGCTTATCTGAAGATCAAGACATTGAATTTATAGAAAAAATCTATGAGGGTTTAAAAAAAAATCCAGACAACGTTGAGCTGCTTATCGCAAGAGGCTTTATTTGTCTTGAACCTGGTGGTCCACCTACGGGTTCTGTTGAAGCTTTAGAAAGGGCATTGAAGTTAGAGCCTGAAAATGTTGACGCTCTCTTTTGGCTTGCAAAAGTGATGTATCATGAATTTTGCGATGATATGAAAGCAAAAAAATTGCTACGAAAAGCTTTAAAAATTAATCCAAACAGAGGCGACTGCAACTTCTTTTTGGGAGGACTTTGCGATAACGATACTACTGCAATTCGCCTTGTCAGAAAATCTATTGAAGTTGAACCTACGTGGATTTATCCCAGAATGAGGCTGGCGTATCTTCTGCAAAAACAAAAAAAGTTAGATGAGGCGCAAGAGGAAGCAGAGAAGGCTTTACGGATTTTTGATACAATCAAATTTTGCGTATACACAACTCCCATAGAGGAATACGTTGAAGAGTGCATAACCGGTAGAAATTCTACAGGCAAGAAGCGGGCAAAAAATCTTTTGGAAAGAATAAAGAAGTTAAAATTGGAGCTTGAAGAAAGTAAGAAAATTGAAGTCAAAATCAACAAGATCGACAAGGTTCTTAAAAATAACCCCACAAGCCACGAAAAAGTTATTCAAAAGGCTTTTTGGTGCATACACAAGCTTGGCCAGATCGAAAGAGCCGTTGCAACGCTTAAAAGAGCACTAAGATATGATAAAAAAAATGTTGACTTTATGTACTGGCTTGCAAAGGCCTACTACGAGCAGGTTGAAAAAAACAAATCTAGAAAGATTCTAGAAAAAGCTTTGAAAATAGACAAAAACAGAGCCGATTGTCATTTTTTACTTGCTCTAACATCAATTAGCTTTTACAACAAATTTAGTAGCTTGCTTCACGCATCTTTCAAATCACATTGTCCAGAAATTTCAATCCCTCACCTTATCGAAACTATTAAACTTGAGCCAACATGGTTTTTCCCTCGGTTACTACTTATACAAGGGTATCTAGATGAATCTGATTTCAAAAGCGTTTTATACGAAATATATAGAGCTAAAAATCTTGTCGAAAGCATTGTTTCAAAGCTCAAAGACACAAAATTTAAAAATGAAATAGAAGAATCTCTTATGGCATTTGTGACTTTAAAATTCAGGGAAAAAAAAAGTACGCTTTTGCAGCTTGATTACGCTATGGAATCAATTACAAGTAGTCGCTCTAGAATTATCAAAAGTTTAGATTTATTGGGCATTATCAAAAACCCATACAAATTAACCGCAAAAATGAAGAAATACCGTGATAGAGGCAACTTTCTTGTTAAAGAACTTCGAAAAAAAATAAATCCAATGCTTGCAAAGGAATTTATCTGTCTTTCATTTTTAGTACCTATTTATTTTATGAGTGATTCAAAAGTGTTTGCCAACAAGCTTCTTGAAAGAGACAAAAATGATGTTGATTCCATGTTTTTGCTTGCCAATACCATGTATGTAACATCGCTTGAGCAATCAAATACTATTTATGACAAAACCGCCAATAAAATAATGGAGTTATTAAACAAAGCTATAGCGCTTGATACAAAGAAAGCCGAATGTTATTCGCTTTTGGCCGATATGGAACGATTTTCTGGAAACAGTTTGGACGTTTCGATAAAACATCTGGAAAAGGCTGTCGAGATAGAGCCCTCTTGGATCATTCCAAGGATAAAACTCGCTTACTATCACACCGAGAACAACGACTTTAAGGCAGCAGAAAAAACAGCAAAAGAAGCACGCAAACTATTCAAGAAAATGGAATTTCCAAAGCCTAAAAACAACACTGAGCAATATTACGAAGAGGCCGTAACCGGAAGGACTCCCTGCAGAAAGCGTTCTTTTAAAAGCCTTTTTGCATTAATAGAAAAACGAAGGAAATC